>NZ_JAGHWR010000045.1:0-27061 GCF_017746155.1 Xanthomonas sp. D-36-1 | reverse complement strand
GCCGGCGATGGGGAGCGTGCGTCTGTGAACCGGGAAATTCCCGCGGAAAGCGCCAGAAATGGCGAAATTCCGAAGTTCCAAAAGCCACTCTTCGGAACGACGCCACCTTCCGCCCTGTCAGGTCTCGTTGTTCAGACCTTCCCTAACGGAGGGGCATTGACTTACCGCTTGCGGACGAACAACCCTCAGGCGTGCGTCAGCAGGCTCACAGGCAGATATGCTGTTGCCGCAATTTCCTGAGGGGATGGTCTGAATGGCCCACTAGACCTCTCAAATTCCAGCTTCTTGCATGTCAATGACGAGCAACATGTCGGGTTTGGTGCGATTTCCGCAACTTTCTAGCGGTTTTAGCTGCCGCCAGGCAGCATTACCCCTGACCGGCAGCAATTGCCGGCGCACCATCCATCAGTTGGCCTCTGGCTCGGCTCTTGCCTGCGCCCTCAGACCCCGGCCAAGGATGAGATCGGCATGATTGAGTTCGACCCGGATCATCGTATAGGTCTGACCAGCCCTCGGACCGGTTCTATTTCCTCGGTGATCGCCTGATCAATCCCCGAGGGTCGCGATCTGCTCCCGGAAGATTTGGCCTGGCTGTCGCTCACCGCCTGCCAAGCGCAGGAATGGCACCGGATGCTGGAAGCTGCACGCTCGGAACCTTTGCTCAACCGCACCGCGCTTGGACTCGGCACTGACCTTACTAGGCTTTGACACGGATAACTCATCATGGCCTGAGTCGACCTTCTTGTCAGTGTCCGTAAAAACGGGGTAGAACTCCCACTGCAATCCTGGAAGGCTAAGCTATGGCCCGTAGCCGCTTGCATGGGGTCACTACAAGAATGCACGAAGCCGTGTGTCAATGACCAATGAATGGAGAACGATTTCAGATGAAGAATTGGCTGATCGGCTTAGTAGTCACCATGGCATGGACTAGCCCCTGCGCTGCTCAAATCGCCCCTGAGTTGCTCGGGGGCGCGGATCCGAACAAGCCGATGTTCAGCGAATCCTTCTACAAAGGGATTGAGGGCAATTGGGTGCTGGTACGCGAACCCGTCAACACCGGTTACCACTGCTCGGTTAATTTCATCACGCCAGATTCCACCTTGTCGTTTCGCGGTCCCGCCGACGCTGGGATGGCGAAAAAGGGTCATGGCAGTCTTTGGTTCATCAGCGAGGCAATCCCCCCGGTGACAAAGCCCGAGATCGCTCCGATCACGTTGTCATCCACCAACCACCCTACGCAGAATGTTCAGGCCGCCCATGTGAGCATGCCTGGCCAGAGCAGTGGGGCGTTGTTGCTGACCATCGACGTGCAGAAATCGGTGGAGGAAAAGCCGGACAGTAATGAGCTCGCCATCCAGCTTCAGGGGAAAGAGGTGTTCCGGTCAAAAGTTGTCCACTTGCAGCTGGCGTATCGCCAGCTTTCGGCTTGCATGAGCGCGGCTCGAAAATAGACCATGATCTCAGCCGTTTAGCACGTTCAAGATGTCGGTGCAGGCGCGACCCATCCCACTTGTGTCGCCACTTGACTCAACGAAGATATTCACATCGGCAACCCTCAGCATCCCGGCGCTGTCCGGGATCAGCGCATAGCGGACGTTGCAATTTTTATAACCGCCGCCATTGTAAGTCGCGCCGGTCACAAGATTCTGCCACATGACGCGATTGTCAAAGGCCTGCCCATAAGAGAGCGTCCGCGCGATCCCGGCCTGACGGACAGCGGGGTTGCCGTTCGCGGCGACGACCTCTTGCTCAGTCTTACCCAACCACACCTGGATCAGTAGCGATTCACTGCGCGATAAACGCCTTTTTCCACGGTATTCAGCGGCGATCTGAGTAAAGTCCATATTGGCCTTCATTGCTGCCAGATTGCCCTGCACCCTCCCCTGCGCTTCGGTTACTTGTTGCTGCATTTGGGCCAATTTTGCCGTGAGCGCTGCCGATTCTGCTGGCGTCAGCTTGCGGCCGCTATTGATCGCGGGCTTCGGCACATCGGACCATAGTTTTTCCCAGGTAAAGTCGGCAAGCGAACTCATCGACAGTCCATCGGGGACCGGTTCCAGTCCATTCAAGCCAATGGCTGCCAGTTTCGCTCGCAATGTATCGGACCTAATCACATGATCGACCGCCGCAGCTCGTTTGGCATCGCCAATGCTGGCAGTGTTGCAGGCTACATTCCATGCCTGTCGCATCGTGTAGCTGGTCGTGCTTTGCCAATCGGTGGGCTGGAGATCAATGATCGCCGGATCCTGTTTCATGGTCTTTGCGCCGCTGGCCACCCGGAATTCCACGGAATCCGGCGTGTCCAACATGCCGGTCGAATCAGCCTTGTGCTTGGGTGCGCCACGGCCGCGCCGAATCGAATTGGGGCATTTGAACTGAAGTTGATATTCCAACCATAGGGGTTGGTCGACCGCTTCATAGACCATCGTCAAATCAATCTGAATGACACGGTTTGAGTCAGGATTTGCGAGATCAGCATTGATCGGTGTGTGGTCCATAATTGCGTCACTGGCGTAGACGTTGACACGCTTTCCGGCTGCACCCTGCATATCGATCAGATACTTGCTGGCCCCGACTTGCGTTGCGATGACCATCATGCCCGCACCGATTACGAGCTTTGTGATTTGTCGTGTCATGAGCGCTTCCTTACCCGTTTTACAAACTCGCGTTCTACCGCGCACGTATGTTACTGATATCAAAACGTTCTCAAAATTTGAGTATGCAATTTTGAAGCTTCTGCCGTAACCTGGCGCTTCCAGGTCGATTGTGCTGCAGCGACGTCAGAAATGCTAAGCCTTGTTGCGGAACGCCCTCGTTAGGCTTGTAGACCAAGCGAGGGGCTTCTCTCAGTGCCGGGAAGCCAAGAGCGACGCTGGCGTTGCACCTGCGCCGGAGAACTCAGTAGATGACGTCAGCAGATGACGCACGCTGACGGATGCCGTTGGTCGCAGCGCCCACGGCCGCTACGCAAACGCAGACGATGCGCGGGCCGGGATCATCAGTCGGGAGGACGATTGCGTCAGCTGCAGCGCCTGCCTGGTCAAGCCGACCACAGCGCCAGCGTCACCAGCACGGCCGTTTCGGTCAGTTCCACCAATGCGCCGCAGGTATCGCCGGTCATGCCGCCAAGGCGTTTCAGGCAGGCGCGGCGCCAGAGTGTGAACACCAGTGCGGTGATACCAGCGCACAACGCCGCGGTGGCCAGCCCGGCAACGATGCACACCGCGGTGCCGGCGCTCAGCGCCAGCCACATGCCTGCACGAGGGGCGCCCGACAGCGCGCTGCCCAGCCCGCCGGCGCGCACATACGGCGTACTTAGGAACGCGGCAACCAGCGCGCTGCGCGCCAGTAACGGCGCCAGCCATAGCGTGGTCGGCGCCTGCGCCAGCAGGCTGGCCAGTGCGGCGCATTTGAGCAGCAACACCAGCACCACTGCGGTGACTGCCATCGGGCCGCTGGCGGGGTCCTTCATGATCGCCAGTGTGCGTCTGCGCTCGCCCATGCCGCCGACCCACGCATCGGTCGTGTCGGCCAGGCCATCCAGATGCAACGCGCCGGTCAGCCATACCCAGGCGCTCAACAGCAGCGCTGCGCCCAGCAACGGCGCCACCTCGCGCAGGCACCAGGCCAACCCGCACACCACCCCACCGAGCAACACGCCCACCAGCGGGTACCAGCACAGCGAGCGCGCCTGCGCGCCTGCGCGCGTGAACACCCGGGCGGGCACCGGGATGCGGGTCAGAAACCCGATCGCCGCCAGCAACCCGTCGATCATTCGGTGTCGTGCGCCGGTGGCAATGCCGTGGATGAGACCGGCGATCTCAAGCCGCCAGCCGCGTCGGTCGGCGGCCAGGCCAGCGCATGCAGCGACGCATGCGGCACTGCCAGTTCGGTCATCCGGCAGAACCCACTTCCGGCGACCAGGCACTGCAACGCGCGGATGGCGCCGCCGTGGGTGACCACCAGCACGCGCTGTGCCGGGTAGCGGACGACGATGGCATCGAGCGCGGCTGACAGGCGCGCGCAGAAGTCGGTAAACGGCTCGGCCTGCGGTGGCGGATCGCGCACCGGGTCGGCCCAGAAGCGGCCGAGCGCTTGTCCTTCGTCGCGATCGATGTCGGCCACGGGCACGCCCTGCCAGCGGCCAAAGTGATATTCGCGCAGGCGCGGCTCCAGCTGCAGCGGGATGGCACGCGCTTGGGCAAGCTCGGTGGCGAACAAAGCGCAGCGCTGCAATGTGGATGCCACGACTGCGTCCCACACGCCATCGGCAGTGGCCGCACGCAATTGCTGCCAGCCCAGTTCGGTGAGCGGGTCGTCGAGCTGGCCGCGATAACTGCGCTGCCCGGTATCGCCATGCCGCAGCAAGGTGATCTGTGCGCTCATGCGTCCGACACCCCGGCTTCGGCGAAGGTCGCCATGCCGTTGTGCAAGGCGCAGGCGCTGCGCAGTAGCGGAATCGCCACCGCCGCGCCGCTGGCTTCGCCCAGACGCAGATCCAGTTGCAACAAGGGCTCGGCATCCAGCGCACGTAGCAGTGCCGCATGCCCACGTTCTTGCGAACGATGCCCGAACAACAACCATTCGCGCACGCCGGGATTCAGGCGCGTGGCCACCAGTGCCGCCGCCGTGGTGATGAAGCCATCCACCAGCACCGGGATGCCGGCCTGCGCGGCGGCGATATAGGCGCCGACGAGGGCAGCAATTTCGAATCCGCCCAGGCGACGCAGACGCTCCAGCGGGCTCGATGCATCGGCATGCAAGGCCAGCGCACGCGTGATCACGGTGGCCTTGTGCGCGATGCCTTCGGCATCCAGGCCGGTGCCTGCACCGGCCATCGCCTGCGGGAACTGCGACAGCAAGGCGCAACCCAGCGCCGCGGCAGAGGTGGTGTTGCCGATGCCCATCTCGCCGCCGACAAATAGCTGGGTATCGCAGCTCCTGGCCTGCGCGATGCTGTCGGCACCGGCGGCGAGCGCATCGCGCAGTTGGGTGGCCGTCATCGCCGGCTGTTCGCAAATATTGGCGCTGCTAGGCGCGATCCAGGCACGCCGCACCCGCGGCAGGTCGCCGGGGTCGTTGACCACGCCCAGATTCACCACTTCCAGCCGCGCGCCCAGCTCGCGCGCCAGTACCGCAATGGCGGCGCCACCGCGTGCGAAATTGCGCACCATCTCGCCGGTAACCGCCTGCGGAAATGCCGAGACCCCTTCGGCCGCTACGCCATGGTCGGCGGCATACACCGCGATCCAGACCCGCTGCGCTCCTGGCCGTTCGGTGCGTTGCCAGGCTGCCAGCTGCACCGCCAGGTGTTCCAGCCGGCCCAACGCGCCGTGCGGCTTGGTCAGCTGTTCCTGCCGGGCAAGCGCGGCAGAGCGCATGCGCGGGTCCGGCACTGCGCAGGCACCAAAGATCCAATCGCTAGTCACACGCGCTCTCCTTTCAACACCATCGGCAACCCTGCCACCACCAACACCACACGCTCGCACTGTAGCGCCAATGCCTGATGCAGCCAGCCAGCCTCGTCCACAAACCGACGCGTGAGTTCACCCATTGGCACGATGCCCTGCCCCACTTCGTTGCTGACCAGCAGGATCTGCCCCGGCAACTGCGGCAGCGTTGCCAGCAGCGCGTCGCGCTCGCGCGCGAACACGTCCGCATCCGGGTGACCAAGCAGGTTGCTCAGCCACAGGGTCAGGCAATCCACCAGCACGCAGCGGTCCGGCGCGGCATGCGCCTGCAGGCTTGCCGCCAGCGCGATGGGCTCTTCCACGCACTGCCAATGCGCCGGGCGTTGGCTACGGTGATGGGCAACGCGCCGATGCATTTCCTCATCGAAGGCTTGCGCTGTAGCCAGGTAGGTCACTGCGCGCCCGGACGCTGCCGCGATGCGCTCGGCCAGTGCGCTCTTGCCCGAACGGGCGCCGCCAAGAATCAGGTGCTGCATGCCGCCTCTCTGCTGATGAGGCGTGTCAGTGCGGCGGTATCCAGATGCGTGTGCACCGTATCGGCCAGACGTTCCAGGCTGGCTTCGCGCAGCGCTGCAAGATCCAGTGGCGCGGCCTGCGCCAGACCGGCCCATGCCAGCAATGCAGCCAGTGCCTGCGGGTGATCGAACACACCATGCACATAGGTGCCGAGCACCTGGCCATCGTCGGAGATGGCGCCATCGGTACGCCCATCGTCCAGCTGCAGCAATGGCCGTGCCAGCGCAGCGCCGCTGCTGATGCCGCAGTGAATTTCATAGCCGCTGACACCGGCATCGCCCAGCAGCAGGCGCCCGTGCACGCGATGCAATTGCTTGTGCGGCTGCAGCGTGGTTTGCAGCGGTAGCCACCCAAGACCTGGGCTGCTGCCCGCTGCGCCTTCGATCCCATCTGGGTCGTGGAGATGGGTGCCCAGCATCTGCAGCCCGCCGCAGATACCGAGCAGTTTTCCGCCATAGCGCAGGTGACGGGCGATGGCGGCGTCCCACCCATGCGTGCGCAGCCACTGCAGATCGCACCGGGTGGATTTGCTGCCCGGCAGCAGGATCAGATCGCACGGCGGTGGCGTCTGCCCAGGACCGATCAAGCGCACATCCACTTGCGGATGCGCCAGCAACGCGTCGATGTCGGTGTGATTGCTGATGCGCGGCAGCACCGGCACCACCACGCGCAATTGCGCCTGCGGTTTCTGCGGCGCGTTGCGCGGCACCGCGTCTTCGGCATCCAGCTGCAGGCCGTGCAGATACGGCAAGACGCCGAGCACCGGCTTGCCCGTTTCGCGCTCGAGCCATTCCAGTCCGGGCTGCAGCAGCGCCAGATCGCCGCGAAACCGATTGATCACAACACCGGCAACGCGTGCGCGCTCGCTGGCCGATAGCAACGCCAGCGTGCCGACCAGATGGGCGAACACGCCGCCGCGGTCGATGTCGGCCACCAGAATGACGGCGCAATCCACCGCTTCGGCATACCCCATGTTGGCGATGTCGTTGGCGCGCAAATTGATCTCGGCCGGGCTGCCGGCACCTTCCACCAGCACCACATCGAAGCGCTCGACCAGGCGCTCATGCGAGGCCAATACCGCCTTGAACGCGGTTGCCTTGAAGGCGTGATAGCCCACCGCATCCAGCGTGGCGACCGGCTGCCCATGCACGATCACCTGCGCACCGGTATCGCTGTTGGGCTTGAGCAATACCGGATTGAAATCGGTCTGCGGCTCCAGCCCGCATGCCTGTGCCTGCAATGCCTGCGCGCGGCCGATTTCGCCACCGTCCACCGTCACTGCCGAATTCAGCGCCATGTTCTGCGGCTTGAATGGCGCCACCGCAATGCCCTGCCGATGCAGCCACCGGCACAGCGCGGCCACCAGCGTGCTCTTGCCCGCGTCGGAGGTGCAGCCCTGCACCATCAGTACGCGCGCGCTCATGCCAGCACCTGGCGCAGAGCCGCATCCAGACGCGCCTCGCCCGCGGCATCGGGGGGAAGACCGAAGCGCAGACTGGACGGTGTGTCGAACAGCCGCGTCAAAATGCCGCGTTGCGCCAACGCGACGTGCAAGGTGGCGGCGTCATCGCGCCGGCACCACTGAAAGAACGCCGTGCTTGCGGTAGGTACGATCGCATGCGCATGCAACAGCTGCGCAAGCCGCTGCGATGCCGCGTGCAGGCGCGCACGTGCCTGCAACTGCCACGGCGTATCGGCCAATGCCTGTTGCACGGCCCACCGTGCCGGGCCGCCGAGCGCCCATGGCCCCAAGCGTTCGCGCACGGCAGCCAGCACTGCGCGATCTGCGCAGACAAATCCCGCACGTGCGCCTGCCATGCCGAAGAACTTGCCCACCGAGCGCAGCACGACCAGACCGGGCCGTTGGGTGAAGGCGCATACGCTATGTTGCGGGGTCGCATCCATGAAGGCCTCGTCGATCACCAGCCACCCACCGCGTGCTGCAAGCCGCGCATGCAGCTGCAGCAGCGTGTCGGGATCGAAGCGTTCGGCGCATGGGTTATTGGGGTGGATCAGCACGATCACATCCAGCGTCTCACCGGCTTGCAGCAACTGCGCAGCGCTCATCGGCACGACCGGATGTCCGGCACGCTGCCATGCCTGCGCATGCTCGGCGTAGCCAGGCGTGAGCACGCCGACGCGGCTGGGTGCGCGCAGCAGCGGCAAGGCCTGGATCGCCGCCTGCGAGCCGGCCACCGGCAGTACCTGCGGCGCGCCGTAATATGCAGCCGCGCGTTCGGCCAGGCCATCGTCGTCTTCGGGCAAGCGCTGCCACACGTGCTCCGGGATGGCGGGCACTGGCCATGCGAACGGGCTCACGCCGGTGGACAGGTCCAGCCACTGCGCGAGCGGAATGTTGTAGGCCTGCGCAGCGCGGCGCAGGCGCCCGCCGTGTTCAAGCATTGCGTACTCCTGGTGGCGGAACGGCGCGACCTGCGCCGTCGTGAACGGTGCGCCGGTGCAGGTTGGTGAAGCACCAGACCATCCGCGTGCCGATCATCGCATCGCCAGCGCGGTTGCCAGCACGCCCAGCAGCAGCCAGAACGCGACACCGGCACGCACCAGCCGCAACCCACGTTGCACGCTGTTTGCGCTTGCCGCCGCGCCCTCGCCCAGCGCGGGGCGTGCCTGCCAATGGCCGTGGTACGGCGCAGGCCCGCCCAGTTGGACGTGCAGCGCGCCTGCACCCGCTGCCATCACGGGGCCGGCATTGGGGCTTTTCCAGCCACGTCCCTGCCGCCAGGCGCAACGCAGGCCCGCGCGGGTGCGACCCAGCACCGCATAGGTCGCTGCAGTCAGGCGCGCCGGCAGCCAGTTCAACGCATCGTCGATGCGCGCCGCAGCCCAGCCGAAGTTGACATAGCGCGGCGTGCGATAGCCCCACATTGCATCCAGCGTATTGGATAGCCGATACAACACCGCTCCCGGCGCGCCCAGCACGACGCCCCAGAACAGCGCGGCGAAGACGGCATCGCTGCCGTTCTCCAGTACCGACTCGGTCGCTGCGGCAGCGACCTGGGTCGCGTCCAGTGCGGCCGTATCGCGGCTGACGATACGGCCCACTGCAGCGCGGGCGGCAGGCAGATCGGTGACCTGCAGCGCATCGATCACCGCTTGCGCATGTTCGCCCAGGCTACGCAGGCCCAGCGCCAGATACAGCGTGATCGCGACAAACCCTGCCGCCGCCCAGGGCGACACGCACCACAGCCCCCATTGCACCACTGCAGCGACACAGGTCAACGGCAACACGCTCACGCACCACGCCAGGATGCCGGCGCTGCGACGGTCGCGGTGCAGGCGTGCTTCGACACGTTGCGCCCAGTTGCCGAACAGCACCAACGGATGTCCGCGCCGCGGCTCGCCAAGCAGCAGATCCAGGAGCACGGCAGCGGTGGCAATCACCAGCAGCATGGCGTGCAGTCCCGGCGCATGCCAGCCAGCATGCCGAGCCATCCAAGGCGTTGCATGCGCACGCTCACGGCTACAGCTCGACGCCGAGCTGTGCCTTGATGCCGGCGTTGAAGGCGTGCTTGACCAGGCGCATCTCGGTCACGGTATCGGCCGCCTCGATCAACCCGGCCGGCGCGCCGCGCCCGGTGATCACCACGTGCTGGCCGGGCGGCCGCGCGGCCACGGCGGCAAGCACCTCATCCAGCGCGATGTAGTCTTTCACCAGGGCGATGTTGAGTTCGTCCAGCAGCACGAAGTCGTAGCGCGCATCGGCCAGCATGCCGCGCGCGAGCTGCCAGGCGGCCTGCGCGGCGGCGATGTCGCGTGCGCGGTCCTGGGTTTCCCAGGTGAAGCCTTCGCCCATGACGTAATAATCGAGCAGATCCGGAAAGCGACGGAAAAACGCTTCTTCGCCGGTCGAAAACGTGCCCTTGATGAATTGCACGACGCCGCAATACAGCCCATGCCCAAGCGAGCGCGCCAGCATGCCGAAGCCGGACGAGCTCTTGCCCTTGCCATTGCCGGTATTGACCAGCAGCACACCGCGGTCGATCACCGCACGTGCGATGCGCCGGTCGACCAATTGCTTCTTGCGCTGCGCACGTTCGCGATAATGCGCCTGATCGTGCTCGGGGATGGTCATGCACGTGCTCCAAGGGGTGGACGTGCGCCAGCGGCGCGTCGTGCAGCCAACAGGGTGAAGGCCAGGCCGACATAGCCGGCCAGGGTTGCAAGGGCGTGTGGATAGTCCGCCGGCACGCGCGCAATGAACCCGCTCAGCGTGGCATGCGGGTAGCGACCAGACAGAAAATAGAGGCCGGCTTTGGAGAGCAGATAGGCGGCGCTGCCGCTGATCAGCAAGGCCAACAGCGGCCCGACGACACGACGCCAGGCCTGGCGCTGCAGTTGCAACGCAGACAGCAGGCCGCCCCACCACAACGCGGCGTACGCCAACGCCAACGCCCAGTACGCCGGCGACAGGCACCAGTCGCTGCTGCTGCCCGAGGCCAGGCCGATCAAATCCAGCAGCGATACGATCCCGAACAGCAGCGGCAACATCCACAGCGGGCGTAACAACGCTCCGGCCAGAAAAAACACCGCCCATGAAGCCGTGGGCAAGGCATCCACATTCGCAAAATGCTCGCCGCGCGCACAGACCATCAAGACCGCAAGTGCGATGCCGCACGCTCTGGCCGCTGCGCCGTGCAAAGGCAACGGCGTCTCAGCTGCGCGCCGCGCCATCATCATGACACTTCCGATGGCGCGGAGAACGGCGTTGCGGCGCGCCAGCGCAGCACGCACCATGCGGCTGCCAGCACCACCGCCAGATACAGCGCTGTCGTACGCACGAACAGCGGCCCCCACTGCCAGGCGCGCTGCAGATACTGCGCCCAGTGCGGGTCGGTGTAGCGCCCGCCCCACCAGTAGAACGCGCCATTGGAGATCAAGAACGACAGCACGGCGGCCAAGGTGCCCAGACCCCAGGTGATGCTCAGCGACGCAGCGCTTGGCCGCACACGTGCGTGAGTCGCGCGCCCGGCGTACCAGAGCACGCCGTAGGCCACCGGCAATGCCGCGTAGGCCGCCGTGATGCAGAAGTCGCTGACGCCGGCCAGGCGCACCGCAGCCCAATCGATCGCCACCGACACCCCCAGCAAGGCGACGAAGTAGCCGTGCCGCCGCAATGCCAGACCGCCGAGAAAGAACACGGCCATGGATGCATCCGGCAGGTGCAGCCAGTCACTGACATGATGGAAGCGGGTCGCGGTCATCAGCAGCATCGAAGCGATGAACAACAGGCGTTCGGAAGAGCGGGATAACGGCGGCATCGATGGTCTCCTTCAGATTTTCGATCGCCACCCGGATGGCGCAACAGACATCAGGCAAATGATTGCCCCCTGCAAACCGTAACGATCCTTGCATCCAGCAGCAAGCGCCGACTGCGCGTTTAGACCGGCTAACAAAATGTCGTGAGCAATCGCCAGGTGAACGCGGACAGCGCGAGCAACCGCGGTGTCCGCCTGGTCCAGGCGGATCCGGGCACCGCCCGCGCCCATCCGGTGGCTGCGCAGTCGTGTTGCCGACGGCTCTCAGTGCGCCGGTTGGTAGCGGAAGGTCAGCAGATAATTGCAGCCTGGCTGGGCGTACCAACGTGCGGTTTCGTAGTGGCGGTCGAACACATTGTTGGCGGCAAATTGCACCTTCCAGTCCGCATTCACTGCATAACTCACGCGCAGATCCAGCAAGCCGTAGCCGGCCAGGCGATCGGTATTGGCCAGATCGTCGTAGCGTGCGCCCGATCCGAACAGGCTTGCGCCGATGCCGAATACACCGATGCTGCGGTCGGCATCGATGCGCCCGCTCTGACGCGCACGCCGCGGCAACCAGTTGCCATGATTGACCTCGCCATCGGCCTGCGGCGCAAGCCAGGTCAACGCGCTACGCAGGGTCCAGCCGGCCAGCTCGGTGTCGTAGCCGGCTTCCACGCCGCGAATGCGCGCCCGATCGATATTGTTCGGCTGCCCGAACGGATGCGTCGCATCCACCAACGACCCATCGTAGGCGATGAGGTCGTCGATACGGGTCTGGAACGCGCTGAGCGTCCAGGTGCCCCAGTCGTAGCGACCGCGCAGACCGAGCTCGGCACTCTTGGAGGTTTCCGGCCCGAGCAGCGGGTTTCCGTAATCGGGGTAATACAACTCATTGAAGGTGGGCGCCTTGAACGCAGTGCCGTAGCTGGCGGTCAGGCGTAGATGCTCGGCGACATCCCAACCCCACAGCAGGCTGCCGGTGGTCTTGCCGCCGAACTGGCTGTTGTCGTTGCGACGCAGGCTGGCCTGCAGCGATTGGCTTCCAAACGTCTGCTGCCATTGCGCAAATGCGGCGCGGTCGATGCGGCTGTCGGAATCGTAATTGTCGCTGCTGGCGATGGCGTCGCGCTGCCAATCGAAGCCGACCGTGAGCAGACCGGGGCCGGTGTCGAGATCGGCCTGCAACGCACCCTGCTTGCGGCGGGTGTCGTAGGTCGACAGGTAGGCGCCTTGGTAGTACGCATCGCTCAGATCGGCACTGCTGCCCACGCTGGCCGTGAGCTTGAGCGCATCGCTCGGCGCGTAACGCACGCGGCCGCCGATGGCCTGCTGCACGCCCTTGCTCAGATTGCCGCCGAATGCCGAACCGTCGTATTCGTTACGGCTCTGCGCGCGCAATACATGCACATCGGCATCCCACTGGCGATTGAAACGCCAGCCGCCCTGCGCGCTCAACGAATCGTTGCGATAGCCGTCGCGGTCCGGGTCGTAGGCGCTGGAGCTGGTATCCAGATACGCGTTGATACCATCGGTTTCGTCGTGCACGGCGTTCACCGAATACCAACCACCGGCGTCGCTCAGATCGCCCGGGCTGCGCCCCGCAATGCCCGCGCCGTAGCGGCGCGCGTTGTCGCTGCCGGCCGCCACGCTCAAGGTCGGCACGAAACCGCCTTGCGGACGCCGGGTAAAGATCTGGATCACCCCGCCCAGCGCTTCGGAGCCATACAGGCTGGAAAACGGGCCACGCACGATTTCGATGCGTTCGATCTGCTCGATCGGCAGATCCTGCAACGCCGCGCCGCCAGCGGTGGCCGAGCCGATGCGCACGCCATCGATCAGCACCACCACATGGTCTGCCTCGGTGCCGCGCAGGAACAGCGAGGTCGCCTTGCCGGGTCCGCCGTTGTTGGCCAGCGACACGCCCGCCTCGCCGCGCAACAGGTCCTGCAGCGAATTGACCTGACGACGCTCGATCTGCGCGCGGTCGATGACCGTGACCGGCGCCAGCGTCTGGTCCTGGGTCTGTGCGGTACGCGAGGCGGTGACCACGACGTGGTCCAGATCGATGACGGCCTCGGCGTGGGCCACAGTGGCAACGCACAGCGACAGCCCCACGGCGAGCACGGCACGAGGCGGCGAAACGGAAGAAAGGGACATCAACTGCTGCTCCTGGAACCGCGCCAACCCGCGCGTGGGCAATCGGGCGGCAGGCAGCAACGGGCCAAGCGTCCGGCGCGCAGCGTCAGACGAGCAAGGCCACGCCCACCGCGTGCCGGGTCAATCCCTCAGGCCGGTCTCCGGGCTTGCGAGTGGAAGCTGGCGCCTCCGATGCCGCGCCTTCCCATGCGACTGCACAGTGGCGTATTGCGGCATCTGACCTCGCCCACCGTTGCGGGGGCAGCTCCGGAATTGCAGTTCGCCAAGGCGACACGCGCACCGGATTCCCGTTTAAACCACCGGCCAACCGGCAGTCACCTCAGGGGCGCGCATGGTAGCAGGATTGGCGGACCGCGCCGCCGATATCTGCGGCGACCTGCCAGCCGCCCGTTCCAGCTCGCTGTAGGAGCGCACCTGGACGCGATGGCTCTACCGGGAACGTCCATCGCGCCCAGGTCGCTCCTACGCCGTGCAGGTGTCGCACAGCCGCGCGCGTTCAGTCCTTGGTAAACACCAGCCGTCCGCCGTCGGCACGCACGCGCACGCTCTCGCCGCTGAGATACTGGCCGGACAGGATCTGCTGCGCCAGCGGGTTCTCCACCTGCGATTGGATCGCGCGCTTGAGCGGGCGCGCCCCGTACACCGGGTCGAAGCCGACACTGCCCAGCACCTCCAGCGCCGCATCGTCCAGGTCCAGCTTGAGGCCGCGCTCGGCCAGGCGTTTTTCCAGGCCTTGCAACTGGATGCGCGCAATCGACTTGATCTGCGCCTTGTCCAGCGGATGGAACACCACGATGTCATCGAGCCGGTTGATGAACTCCGGGCGGAAGTGGGCCTGTACCACCCCCATCACCGCGGCCTTCATCTGCGTGTACGCCTCGGCGCTATCGTCGCCGGACAGCTCCTGGATCTGGTGCGAGCCCAGGTTGGAGGTCATCACGATGACGGTATTGCGGAAGTCCACGGTGCGGCCCTGGCCATCGGTCAGGCGGCCATCGTCGAGCACCTGCAGCAGGATGTTGAAGACATCCGGATGCGCCTTTTCCACTTCGTCCAGCAGGATCAGCGAATACGGACGACGCCGCACGGCCTCGGTGAGATAACCGCCTTCTTCATAGCCCACATAGCCAGGAGGTGCACCGATCAGGCGCGCGACCGAATGCTTCTCCATGAACTCGCTCATGTCGATGCGAATCATCGCTTCGGTGCTGTCGAACAGGAAATCCGCCAGCGCCTTGCACAGCTCGGTCTTGCCCACGCCGGTGGGACCCAAGAACAGGAACGAGCCACTGGGGCGGTTCGGGTCGGACAGGCCGGCACGCGAGCGGCGCACCGCATCGGAGACCACCTTGATCGCCTCGTTCTGACCGACCACGCGATGATGCAGTTCGTCTTCCATGCGCAACAGCTTGTCGCGCTCGCCTTCGAGCATCTTGTTGACCGGAATGCCGGTCCAGCGCGACACCACTTCGGCGATTTCCTCGGCGGTCACGCGGTCCTGCACCAGCTTGAAATCGTGGTGCTCCACCTCGTTGGCGAGCAGCATCTGCTTTTCCAGTTGCGGCAGCACGCCGTACTGGATCTCGCTCATCTTGGCGTAGTCCTGGCGGCGCTGCGCGGCCTCCAGTTCCAGCTTGGCGTGCTCGATCTGCTCCTTGATCTTGGTCGTGCCCTGCAGCGCCGCCTTTTCCGACTTCCACACTTCATTGAGGTCGGAGAACTCGCGTTCGAGCTTGTCGATATCGCTCTCCAGATCGGCCAGGCGCTGCCGCGAGGCCTCGTCCTTTTCCTTCTTGAGCATCTCGCGCTGGATCTTGAGCTGGATCAGGCGGCGTTCCAGGCGATCGAGCTCCTCCGGCTTGGAGTCGATCTCCATGCGGATACGCGACGCGGCTTCGTCCATCAAATCGATGGCCTTGTCCGGCAATTGGCGATCGGTGATGTAGCGGTTGGATAACGTTGCCGCAGCCACGATGGCCGGGTCGGTGATCTCCACGCCGTGATGCACCGCGTAGCGTTCCTTCAGCCCACGCAGGATGGCGATGGTGTCTTCCACCGTCGGCTCGCCCACGAAAACTTTCTGGAAGCGGCGCTCCAGTGCGGCGTCTTTTTCGATGTATTTGCGGTATTCGTCCAGCGTGGTGGCGCCGATGCAATGCAGCTCGCCGCGCGCCAGCGCCGGCTTGAGCATGTTGCCGGCATCCATCGCGCCATCGGCCTTGCCGGCGCCGACCATGGTGTGCAGCTCGTCGATGAACAGGATGATCTGGCCTTCGTTCTTCGAAAGATCGCTGAGCACCGCCTTCAGGCGCTCTTCGAACTCGCCGCGAAACTTGGCACCGGCGATCAGCGCGCCCATGTCCAGCGACAGCACGCGCTTGCCGCGCAGGCCTTCGGGCACTTCGCCGTTGATGATGCGCTGGGCCAGGCCCTCGACAATGGCGGTCTTGCCCACGCCGGGTTCGCCGATCAGCACCGGATTGTTCTTGGTGCGGCGCTGCAGCACCTGGATGGTGCGGCGGATTTCCTCGTCGCGGCCGATCACCGGATCGAGCTTGCCGCTCTCGGCGCGTGCGGTCAGATCGATGGTGTATTTCTCCAGCGCCTGGCGCTGTTCTTCGGCATTTTCCGACTGCACGGTTTCGCCGCCACGCAGCTTGTCGATGGCCGCTTCGATCTTCTTCTTGTCGCCACCGGCAGCGCGCAACGCCACGCCCAGCGGGCTGGCATCGTCGGCGGCGGCCAGCACGAACCATTCGCTGGCGATGAACGCGTCGCCATGTTGCTGGGCGAGCTTATCGGTCTGGTTGAGCAGGCGATTGAGATCGTTGCCGATCGACAGATTGCCTTCCTGCCCGGACACCTTGGGCAGCGTGTCCAGCGCCTCGCCGAGGCGCTCGCGCAGCAGCGGCACGTTGACGCCGGCCTGCGACAGCAACGGGCGCGTGCTGCCGCCGCTCTGGTCGAGCAGCGCGGCCAGCACGTGCACCGGCTCGATGATGTTGTGGTCGCGGCCCACGGCCAGCGACTGCGCGTCGGCCAGCGCCTGCTGGAACCGCGAGGTGAGCTTGTCCATCCGCATGGGGAGATCCTCTGAACAGGTGGCCGGCACCGCCGGCGATACCGTGCAGATGCGGTTGCCGAGCGGGGTTTCAAGGTGTGCCGGTGCTGGAGATGGAAGCGGCCAGGCCGACGCTACCTAAGCGGGCGTGGCGAAGCGGGACGTGCAGGTGGGCTACCGCCGGGTGACGCACCAGCCAGTGACCCGGCATGTCGCCGTGGGCGTTAGTGAAACGGCGCGCAGGCGCTGGTATGGTCTCGGGCGCTGAGCCCGACACGCGCGGGGCTAGAGGATGCGTTGCAACGGCGAGGTTTCCTGCGCCGTCGCCTCGCGGGGTGCACCGTGGCGCGTCTGCGCCTTCGGGGCAGCTGGCTCCAGCACCTGTGTCGTGCCCAGCAGACGCGACAGCACCTGTGCCTGGATCGTCGCCAGCGCGGGCAGCCCGGGCGCACGCGGATGCGGCACCGGCACCGGCACATCCAGGCCAACCTTGCCGTGTTCGAGCACCACGATGCGATCGGCCAGCGCGCTCGCCTCGGCCACGTCATGGGTGACCAACACCAGCGTAAACCCATGCTGCCGCCACAACTGCACGATCAGCTGCTGCATTTCGATACGGGTCAATGCATCCAGCGCCCCCAGCGGTTCGTCCAGCAGCAACAGCCGCGGTCGATGCACCAAGGCACGCGCCAGTGCCACGCGCTGACGTTGACCGCCCGACAACGCGGACGGCCACGCGTTGCCGCGCGTGCCCAGGCCCACCGCGTCCAGCGCCTGCTGCGCCTGCGCACGACCGGCCCGGCCCAACCCAAGCGCCACATTGTCGATCACCCGCTTCCACGGCAGCAGGCGGGCATCCTGAAACATCAGCCGCACCGCATCGCGCTGGGCTGCCAATGGCGCGCGCCCGCTGTCGACCGTGCCGACATCGGCGGCTTCCAACCCCGCAATCACGCGCAGCAGCGTGCTCTTGCCGCAACCGCTGCGCCCCACGATCGCCACGCACGCACCAGGCGCGATGTCCAGCTCGATGCCGCGCAACACGTCGCTGTCGCCATAACGCTTGGCAATTCCGCCTACGCGCAGCGGCAGCCCGATGGTGGCAGCGCTCATCGGCGTAGCTCCGCACGCTGCTGTTGCGCGGGATGCCAGCCAAGCCACACCGCTTCCAGGCCGCGCGCGGCCATGTCGGCCAGCTTGCCGAGCAAGGCGTACAGCACGATCGCCACCACCACGATGTCGGTCTGCAGAAACTCGCGCGCATTGGTGGCCAGATAGCCGATACCGGAGCTGGCGGAAATGGTCTCGGCCACGATCAGCGTCAGCCACATCAACCCCAGCGCAAATCGCAAGCCCACCAAAATCGACGGCAGTGCACCCGGCAACAACACATCCCAGAACAGTTGCGGACATCGCAGGCCGTAATTGCGCGCCATTTCGATCAAGGCCGGATCCACGCTGCGGATGCCGTGATAAGTATTGAGGTAGATCGGGAAAAACGTTCCAAGCGCGACCAGGAACAGCTTGGCGCCCTCATCGATACCGAACCACAGGATCACCAGCGGAATCAGCGCCAGATGCGGCACGTTGCGCAGCATCTGCAGGGCGCTGTCGAGCAGGCGCTCGGCCACGCGGCAGACGCCGGTCAACAGGCCGAGCGCAAATCCGATGCTGCCGCCAATCGCCAGGCCGACCGCCGCGCGCCAGCTGCTGATGGCCAGGTGTTGCCACAGCTCGCCGCTGCGCACCAGCGTGACTGCCGCACGCATTACCGCATCCGGCGCGGGCAGAATGCGCTGCGGCAACCAACCGCTGGAGGCTGCAATTTGCCAGGCCAACAGCAAGGCCAAGGGCAGCAGCCACGGCACCAGCGCGTTGCCCACACGGCGCGAAATGGCGCTCATCGCAGCATCTCGGTGATAGTGCCTTGTCTCGCGCCCTGTCGCACTGAAATGCCAGCGCACACTTGCACGCTTGTGACTTCGTGGCCCTGCACCCTGCGACTGTATGCATTCGAACGCATCATTTGCTCGCCGCCTGCGCTGCGCCAGCAGCCGGCGCGCGCCAGACCGCCGGTGCCACCAGCACGCGTTTGGGCAACAGGCGCTGCGCATAGAACAGGTCGGCAGTGGCCTGCTGCGCCTTGATGATCTGCGCGCTGAGCGGTTGCACGCTGGCCGGCGGGCGATGCGCCAGCGTGCGTTCCACCACTGCGGGCGGCAGCCCACTCACCTGCGCCAATATCTTGATGCTGCCGGCACGGTCGCGCTCCAGCAGGCCATCGGCCTGGTTGAGCGTGCCCATCACCTGCTGCACGAACGGCCCCCACGCCGTGGCATAGCGACGCGACGACAGAAAAAACCCGCCGGTGAGCCCCAGGCCTTCGCCATTGGCGAGCAGGCGGGCGCTGCCATCCAGCGTCAACGCCGAATACCACGGGTCCCAGATCGCCCAGGCGTCCACCTGCCCGGCCGCGAACGCCGCACGCGCATTGGCCGGCGACAGATACAGCGGCGTGATATCGCGCATGCCCAGACCTGATTTGGCCAACAACCGCAACAGCAGATTGTGCGCACTCGAGCCTTTCTGAAAGGCGACACGCTTGCCCTTGAGGTCGGCCACCGTACGCAGCGCGCTTTTGCTCGGTACCAGAATGGTCTCGGCCTCGGGCGTGGGCGGCACCCAGCCCACGTACAGCAGATCGGCACCGGCAGCCTGCGCAAACAGCGGTGGAATATCGCCGGCGCCGCCCAGGTCGATGCTGCCCACATTCAATGCTTCCAGCAGTTGCGGGCCGGCCGGAAATTCCACCCAGGTGATCTTGGTCTGCGCAAAGCGCTGCTCCAGCAAACGATGCTGCTTGGCCAACACCAAACTGGAGACCGCCTTTTGATAACCGATCCGCAACTGCGCCGGCTCGGCCGCCAGCGTAGGCTGCGCCCACACAATGCTCGCCAACAGCAAGGCACTTGCCAACGCGGCGTACGCGGCCGCACGCGCGGCCATCAGCGAGCGGTACACCGTCTGCTGCCAACCCGTTGCCCGCATCGCAGCTGCTGGTTGCACACCCCGGCCACGCCGGCACGATGGCTGCATCGCAGCCTCGCTGGTGATTGCGGGAACGCGGTAGCGCATCGGCAGAGTCCTCATTGCCAATCGGTTGAGGGTTTTTCCCAGAGGTTGATGCCACCCTCGACCGCATGGCGATCGATCTCGGCCAACTCTTCTGCACTGAACGGCGGCGCCTGCAATGCCGCCACGTTTTCGATCAGTTGCTCCGGACGGCTGGCGCCCAGCAACGCCGAGCTCACGCGCGCATCGCGCAGCACCCAGGCCAATGCCAGCTGCGCCAGGCTCTGCCCACGCCCGCGCGCAATCGCATCCAGCCCACGCGCGCGTTGCAGGTTGTCATCGGACAGATGTTCCGGCCGAAGCGACTGACCGCCGGGGCGGTTGACGCGCGCATCACTGGGCACGCCATTGAGATATTTGCCGGTCAACAGACCTTGCGCCAGCGGTGTGAAGGCGATCACTCCAGCGCCCACCTCCGCAGTGGCATCGAACAGCTCGTGCTCGGCCCAACGGTTGAAGAGGTTGTAGGCCGGCTGATGGATCAGCAGCGGCACCTTCCACTCGCGCAGCAGTGCGGCGATCTCGCGTGTACGCCCGGCCGAATACGACGATATGCCGACATACAGCGCCTTGCCCTGTTGGACCGCACTGGCCAATGCGCCGGCGGTTTCCTCCAGCGGCGTGTCCGCATCGAAACGGTGCGAATAGAAAATATCCACATAGTCCACGCCTAGCCGCTGCAGGCTCTGATCCAGGCTGGACAACAGGTATTTGCGCGAACTGCCGCCCTGCCCGTACGGGCCCGGCCACATGTCCCAGCCGGCCTTGGTGGAGATGATCAACTCATCGCGATACGGCTTGAAATCTTCATGCAGCAGCCGGCCGAAATTGATTTCCGCGCTGCCGTAGGGGGGCCCGTAGTTGTTGGCCAGGTCGAAATGGGTGATGCCCAGATCGAACGCGGTACGCAGCAGTGCGCGTTGCGTTTCGATCGGCGTGCTGTCGCCGAAGTTGTGCCACAGGCCCAGCGATAACGCAGGCAACACAAGGCCGCTGCGGCCAACGCGGCGATAGGCGATACGGTCGTAACGATCGGGATGTGCGAGATAGCGCATGGGAATGTCCGGTTGGTCAGCGTGGGCTGAAGCGATTGACGGGGCGTTGCAACCCCAGATGGTCGCGCAGCGTGCGCCCGGCATATTCACGCCGGAACAGTCCACGTCGCTGCAATTCCGGCACGACATGCGCAGCCACATCGGCCAGGCCACCGGGCAGATGCGGCACCAGCACATTGAAGCCGTCTGCAGCGCCCTGTTCGAACCAGGCCTGCAGCTCGTCGGCGATCTGCGTGGGGGTGCCGATCAGGCTGTAATGGCCGCGCCCGCCCGCGATGCGCCGGCCGAGCTGGGCGATGCTCAACTGCTCCTGTCCCGCCAGTTCGGTGAACAACTGCTGGCGGCTGCGCTGGCCGGTTTCGGTGAGCGGTAAATCCGGCAGCGGACCATCCGGCGGATAGGCCGACAGATCGAAATTGCCCAGCATGCGCGACAGCAATGCGATACCCACCTCCGGCTCCACCAGGTCCTGAAACTGCTCGAATTTATCCTGCGCTTCGGCCTGGCTCTGGCCCACCACGATGAACACGCCGGGCAACACCTTCAACGCATCGCGTGCGCGACCGAACTGGTCCAGCCGGCCCTTGAGGTCGGCATAGAACGCCTGTGCCTTGGTCAATGACGATTGCGCGGTGAAGACCACCTCGGCAGTCTCGGCGGCCAGCGCACGTCCGGGCTCGGACGAGCCGGCCTGCACCAGCACCGGATGCCCCTGCGGGGCGCGCGCAATATTGAGTGGGCCACGCACCTGGAAATGGCTGCCGCGGTGATCCAGCACATGCGCCCGCGCAGGGTCGTGATGCAGGCCGGTGGCGGTGTCGGCAATGAAGGCATCGTCGTCCCAACTGTCCCAGAGTCCGGCGACCACCTGCTGGAATTCGCGCGCACGCGCATAGCGCTCGGCGTGCACGTAATGCGCATCGCGATTGAAATTCAGCGCCTCATCGGCCGCATCGGAGGTGACCAGATTCCAGCCGGCACGCCCGCCGGAGAGATGATCCAGCGAGGCGAACTTGCGCGCCACGTGGTACGGCTCGTTGTAGCTGGTGGTCATGGTGGCGATCAGACCGATGCGCTCGCTCACCACCGCCAGTGCGCTGAGCAGCGTGAGCGGCTCGAACAGGCTGGAACGCGCCATGCGCGAGGCCACCGGCCCACCGGCCGCAGCCAGGCTGTCGGCGACGAACACCGTATCGAATTTCGCGGCTTCGGCGATGCGCACCATCTCGCGGTAGTGGTCGAACACCAGTGTATCGGCACTGGCCTGTGGATGCCGCCACGCTGCCACATGATGCCCGGTGGCCATCAGGAAGGCGCCCAGCGACAGCTGACGTGGCGCGCTCATCGCAGCCCACCGTCCACGGCAGCCATGGTGTTGCGCATCGCCACATCAAAAAGCGCGAACCTCATGCTCAAAAATCCTTATGCACTTGCAGCCCGACATAATGCTGATCGTCGCGTGGCACCAATCGATAGACGTTGCCGGTCGCATTGGCCAGCAACGGTGCATACGCACGGTCGCCGAGATTGCGACCCAGCACCGCCACCCGCCAGCCATGCAGATCGTCGGCCAACGCAATGCTGGCATTCCAGATTGCGTAAGGGCCCTGGATGGTTTGCGCGGTCTGGCTGAGGTCGTACTGCACGCTGTCCTGCCAGCTCACATCGCCGTTGAATTCCAGCGCCAGACCGCCGCGCAACGGCACGCGATAGCCCGCGCGCAGGTTGCCCTTCCAGTCGGGCGAAAACGGCAACGGCTTGCCATCCACATTGCAGTTGGCCGCGGCAGCTGCCGGGCAGGCGAAGCGCTGGATGCGCGCCTGCGTATAGGCCAGCGAAGCGGCCAGGCTAAGCCGCTCGGTGGGCCGATACTCCAGATCCAGTTCCACGCCCTGCGTGCGCACCTGCCCGGCGTTGATCAAGCGCGTCACCACCTGCCCGGCCACGGTGTCGAAGAAATTGGCCTGGTAGTTGGCGTATTGCGTATGGAATAACGCAAGGTTCGCACTCAGGCGGTCCTCCAGTGCACGTGCCTTCAACCCCAGCTCCCACGCGTTGGAAGTTTCCGGCTTCAGCGCCGGCGTATCGCGCGGCTGCATGTTGAAGAACACGTTGTAGGCCGGGCCCTTGTAGCCGCGCGAATACGTGAGGTAGCCGGTGGTCTGCGCATCAACATCGTACTGAAGACCGGTGCGGCCGGAGACGCCGTTTTCTGCGGTGCTGCCATTGCTGGCGGTGGCTGGCTGGATGCCGGTGATTGCGGTTGCAGAGGTGGACACGCGCTGGTGTTGATAGTCGAGCGTGTCGCGAGTGAAGCGTGCGCCCAGCAAGGCGCGCAGATCCGGGCGCCAATGCCAGGTGGCCTCGCCGAACACCGCATAGGTCTGCGCGCGGGTGCCGTAATCGGCCACGCCCAGGTTGCTGGCGGTCGGCGAGATCACCGTGCGCTGGTAGGTTTCGTCGCTGCGCGCATGCAGGTAGTACAGGCCGGCCACTGCTTCCACCGCACGGTCGCGCGGCGTCTCGATACGCAGTTCCTGCGAGTATTGTGTATACCCCAGATCGCCACGGTCGTGCGAAGACGGAAACGTCGCGCTGCGTTGCGCGGTGCGGTCGCCATCCTGGAACTGGGTGTTGTCCCACTGTCGCCAAGCGCTGATCGAGGTCAGCAGCGCATCGCCGAGTTGCTGGTCCAGCTGCAGCGAGGCTCCCTTGTTGGTGTCTTCCAGATGCGTGCGGTAATCGCTGTTGATCAGCCGGTTGTCGGCACGCGCCACCACCGGCGCAAGCGCAGCGGCAAAATCCGCGCGGGTGCTGGCAACGACCACGCCGCTGGGCGCATCACTGCGCGAGCGCAGGTAATCGGCCAGCAGCGTTGCATTCAAGCTCGGGTTCGGGGTCAGATCCATCCGCAACCGTGCACCGGAGCGCTGGTAACCGTTGACCGTTTGGCCATCGGCCACATTATGCACGTTGCCGCCGTACTCGGCCCACAACGCCGAGACGCTCGCCTTCAGCACCTCCGGCACCAGCGCGCCGCCAACGCTGGCTCGCACACGGTCTTCGTCGCCGCCACCGAAGTGCGAATAATCCACATAGCCACCGAACGCCTCCGGCGCCGGCTTGCTGACGATATTGAGTACGCCGGCCGAGGCGTTCTTGCCGAACAAGGTGCCCTGCGGCCCGCGCAGCACTTCGATGCGCTCGACATCGAGCAGATCCAGCGTGGCCTGGCCGGGTCGGCCCAGCACCACGCCATCGATCACGGTGGCCACACTGGGCTCCACGCCCGGCGAGGTCGAAATGGTGCCCACGCCGCGCAGGAACAACGAGGTGTCCTTGTTGGATGCACCGGTGCGGAAGGTGAGACTGGGCACCAGCGCCGGAAAGTCGGCCACGCTGTTGCGGTTCTCGCGCTCCAGCGTTTCGCCCTGCACCACGGACACCGCCACCGGCACTTGTTGCAAGGTGGTTTCGCGACGCGTGGCGGTGACGGTCACCGCCCCCAGGGTCTGCGCCGTGCGCTCCGGCGCTGCGTCGGCATCGCCCACTTCGTCGGCAACGGCCGGCATGCAGGCGCAAGCGAGACTCCATGCCAGCAACTGCGGTGTCCCCCACCATCTGGAGGCAGAAACGATGCCCGCCGGGCTCCGGTGTCGCGCAATCATTGACGTCCTTCTGTATGGGGTGGTGGGTGCGCGGTGTTGCTGCAGCCGGCATGCGCCGTGGGGGCGCCGCGCCGCGTGGGTTAGGTGCCGCCAGCCAAGCCGGTCTCGACCGCGCAATGCAATACGGCATGCTGTTTGCCGGCGTCGCGAGCGTCAAATAACCAATGTTTAGGTGGTTATTCACTCCTGCGGCGGATCGCGCCTGGCAGGCGGCCGGATAGCCTGTCGCGCACGCACGCTGCGCAAGCCCATGCAGGTGGCGATAATGCACGGATGGATGCACCCAAGCCCTGGCACCTCTACCTGCTGCTGTGTCGCAACGGCAGCTACTACGCCGGCATTACCAACGATCTGGAACGGCGCTTCCAGGCGCATCTGCGTGGCACCGGCGCACGCTACACGCGCGCCAACCCGCCCGTGCAGGTGCTTGCCAGTCACACATACCCGGACCGCGCCAGCGCATCACGCGCAGAGTGCGCACTCAAACGCCTGCCGCGTGCGCGCAAACTCGCCTGGCTGCAGGCGCAGCCGCACACCGTCCACGAGTCACAACCTGCTGACGCGTCGCTCACGCGCGCCTAGCCGCGGGTTTTCTACGCTGCCCTGCCCTCGATCGCGGAGCCGCGCATGCACTATCAACTGTATTACTGGACCGGCCTGCAGGGCCGCGGCGAGTTCGTGCGATTGGCCCTGGAAGATGCTGGCGCCGCCTACACCGATGTGGCGCGGACGCGAGGCGACGAGGTCATGAATGCCTTTCTGGAAGGGGAGCACCCAGGTGCGCAGCCATTCGCACCGCCATTTCTGAACGCGGGTGACATCGTGGTGGCGCAGGTCGCGGCGATCCTGCACTTCATCGGGCCGCAGCTGCAATTGGTGCCCGATTCGGAGCCGCAGCGCCTACAGGCGCTGCAGTTGCAGATGACCATTGCCGACCTGGTGGCCGAAGTACACGACACGCACCACCCGATTGCGACTGGCCTGTACTACGAAGACCAACAGGCCGAAGCGGCCAAGCGCGCGCAGGACCTGCGCGACAACCGCCTACCTAAATTCCTCGGGTATTTCGAGCGGGTGCTGCAACGGGCCGGCGGCACGCACGTGCTTGGCACGCATTCGTACGTCGATCTGTCGCTGTTCCAGCTGGTCAGCGGCCTGGAGTACATGTTCCCCAAGCGCATGGCGACGCTGGCCACAGACCTACCCGGCCTGAAGGCGCTGCAGCAGCGTGTGGCCACGCGACCGCGTATTGCGGCGTATCTGGCGTCCGAACGACGGGTGGCCTTCAATACCAACGGAATCTTCCGGCATTACCCGGAACTGGATGCAGAATAGGCGTTGGGGCAAGGGTCATCGCGCGCGACGAACTGCAGCAGACCAGCGCGGCATCACGATATGGCGCTGACTGCCGTCATCGATCACGCGGCATGTCAGACGTCCGGGCGTTCATCAGGGTGCGTTCCATCGCTGCATGCGCGTGCGGGCTCACCATCGCACGAAAGTTCGGATGGCCGCATGACATGCGGCCTTCACCCTTGCATGATTTGGATGCAAACGGCCTCAGCGCCCTTGTAGCAGCGCCGCGCGAATCCGCTGCAGTTGCGCCTTCACCGCAGCGGCTTGTGTCGGCCCGAGTCGCAGTAGTGCCTTCTGGCCAACCGACAGCGATTCCAGCGACGGATCGACAAAGAGATAACGGCCACGCTCGTCGCGTCGTACGCCGATCGGTTCCGCCGGCTGCGGCGTGCGCAGCAGGTGATCGATCACATCGATCACGCGGTCGTTGAAGTAGCGGTCCGGGGCACCCAGATTCGCATACGCTTGCTGAAACAGCGGATAGAAGCGCACATAACTGCGCGCCAAGGCCTGCGCGTCCACGCTGGTGAATGCAGTCACGTAAGGCGCATAGCGCGCCGCGTTGGCCTGATCGATCATCAGCTGATTGTCTGTGCTGGAGATCTGCAAGTCCCCCGACACCGCCTGCAGCACCGAGGCGCGGCGGCTGATGCTGGGTTGGGTCAGATTGTCGATCATCACCACAACACGTTCGATCAGGTGCTTGCGCAGCACGATCGACAACGCAGTCTCGTCCTGCACCAACGTCAGCAACGCTTCCCACGCGGCATCATCGCTTTGCGCCAATGGCGGAATTGCCACATCGGCAGCATCGGCCGAGGGTACCTGCAGCGGATGACGTGGCTCGTTGCCCGCCGGCGTTGGCTGCGGGTTGACTGCAGCGGCTACCGCGCTGGCGGTACGGCTGATGGGTGCAGGCAAGCGGCCCTGCGGATCGGGCGGGCCGCTGAACAGCCACCACGCGGCGCCAGAGATCAAGGGGACCGCCAACAACCACGGCCAGCGCGAGGACTTGCTTTGCATCATGGATCTCCTGACATCGACAACATCCAGGGTGTGACCGTGGGATGCTGCAGTGGTTCCATCCATTTACGGTGTCGCTCGTTTAGTCGCTTGAGTTGAGGCGTAGCGCGATACGCTCGCAATTTCCGGGAAAGGCAGCGGCCGGCTCGCCGCTGTATGTTGGACGTCCTACAGTTCGACCAGTTCAACTGGTCCTTGCCTGCCCGCTATCGCGGCACCTTATGCAGCATGGATGCCGCGATCCACTTCACTTAGGGAAGGTCTGAACAACGAGACCTGACAGGGCGGAAGGTGGCGTCGTTCCGAAGAGTGGCTTTTGGAACTTCGGAATTTCGCCATTTCTGGCGCTTTCCGCGGGAAT
>NZ_JAGHWR010000044.1:0-91571 GCF_017746155.1 Xanthomonas sp. D-36-1 | reverse complement strand
TGCCGGCGATGGGGAGCGTGCGTCTGTGAACCGGGAAATTCCCGCGGAAAGCGCCAGAAATGGCGAAATTCCGAAGTTCCAAAAGCCACTCTTCGGAACGACGCCACCTTCCGCCCTGTCAGGTCTCGTTGTTCAGACCTTCCCTAGGGCAAAGCGACCGATCTGCGGTTTGGCTGCAGGGCCCTTGCCCGCCCACCATCGCAGGACATGCTGCAAGTACGTCCCTGTAAGCTCCGTGGCGGCATCCATGCCGCCAAGGCTCCCGCGACGGTGGGCGGGCAAGGACCCGTCAAGTTGGTCGGTGTGCATGGCGCAAGCGATACATGCGCGATCCATTGACCGAATCACCTGTCAGCTCATTTGTTGTCCTGTCGCAGCGATTATCTGCTGTCACGACCAAGCGATTCGCAGTAGCAATCAATCGACACGTGCAGCGATCTGTTCGTCGCAGCGAGCCTGCTTTTAGTTAGCCGCCAGCCGACTATCCAGCGCGGTGCCCTTGCCGATTGCGGGACCGTTGGCGGCATGGATGCCGCCATCGAGCTCCCAGGGACGGGTTAACGGCGTGTCCCGCGAGCGGTGAGGGCACCGCACATTCGACTAGCCAGCTTTCGGCTGCATCTAAACCGGACCATGATTCGAATCACTGTTACCTGAAGCGATCGGACAGTGCAGCAGATCCACAGCTGCGTTACGGCTCTGTGCGCTTCCTGCAGCGCCCTTGGCGGCATGAATGACACGCGGGAACGTCCATGGACGGATCCACTCCGTGTCGCGCAAGCGGTGAGGACACCGCACACTCCACTCACCAAGCTATCGACTTACCCAGCGCGCTTTTGTGCCAGCAGCGCAAACAACGCAGGCAAATCATGCATATTGTCGAACACCTCGAGCACACCGATGCGGCGCAAGGTATCGCCATGCCCCGGTGGAATGTGGCTTGCACCGGTAAACCCCAACACCTGCATGCCGACCGTCACGGCCGCCGTTGCACCGGTCGGGCTGTCTTCGATGACCAGGCAACGCTCCGGTGCGACCCCGGCGGTACGTGCCGCCAGCAGATACACGTCCGGCGCCGGCTTGGGCCGCTCCACCATGTCGGCACTGAAGATACGCCCCGCCGCACGTGCGGTGAGCCCGGCCCGTTCCACCGAGGCAATCACATTGTGGCGCCGGCTGTTGGAGGCGACCGCCAACGGCAGCGGAATCTGCTCCAACGCCTCGCGTACGCCTGCGATTGGCTGCACCTGCGCCTGGATCAATGCCTCGCTGCGTACCTGGATCTGCGCCAGCAAGGTATCCGGCAACCGTAGCGCAAAGCGCTCTTCCACCCGCCGCAACACCTCGCGTGTGGTCTGACCGAAGGTGGTTTCCAGCAGATGTTCCAGCGGCTCGCTTGGCACGAAAGACGCCAGCGCCTCACGCATTACCCGGTCGGCCAATATCTCGCTGTCGACAAGAACGCCATCACAGTCACTGATCAGTAGCTCGTACGCCATTGCACCCATCTGCTCGCAAAGCACCATTATGCCGGCCCTGGTGGACCGTCGGCTGTGGCGATGGATCCGTCGGCGCTCGCGGCATGCGCGCTGCCAGGACGGGCGGCACCGAACATGCGTCCCGCCCTGCCGTCATGTCACGAAATCTTACCGCAAGCGATGTTTGCAGCTGCTAGGATCTGCCCCGCTACGGCGGGACTTGCCGCAGCGTCATCAGGAATGCGATCAGGAGAAGGAGATTTCGATGCAACCGCGATTCCCCACCCTGCTCGTTCTTGCGACCTCGTTCTTCGCGGTCTCATGCACCGCCTCGCCCGGTGCCAAGGAGCAAACCACCATGTCAGCTACGCTGCAGGACCACACCGTCGCCTTCCGCGACCCCGCCCTGACCGATATCGCCAAAGCCATTGCGCACGGTGATGTTGCCCAGATCAAGGCGCTCGCCCCTACCGTCGATCTCGCCGCGCATGGCGATCAAAACGTCACCTTGCTCGAATGGGCCATCTGGAACGAACAGCCGCGCGCCTTGGCGGCATTGCTCGATGCAGGCGCAGATCCATCATTACCCGGCATGGACCAGGAAACGGTCGTGCACATGGCCGCCATGGCCCAGGACCCGGAATATCTGCAGATCCTGTTGCAGCACAAGGCGCCGATCGATGTCGTCAGCGCGCGTGCGGGCTGGACGCCACTGTTTCGCGCGGTGCAGAGCAAGCGCGATGCGCAGATCGACTTGCTGATCAAGGCCGGTGCGGATGTACAGCGCGTGGACCACACCGGCAACAGCCTGCTGCACCTTGCAGCGCAAAGTGGTGCAGCTAGCGCTGCAGTGCTCAGCTTGCTCAAGGCCGGTGTCGATCCCGAGGTGCGCAATTCCCAGCAGAAGACTTTCCAGGCGTATTTCTTCACCACGCCGGATCGCCTGCTCAATGCCAGCGGCCAGCAGGTGAGGTCGGAAGTGCGCGCGTGGTTGAACGCCCACAACATTCCCGTGGAAAGCAGCCGCTAAGCGCGCTTTTCGCATGACGAACGCAAGGAGCCGCGCATGAGCCCGTCAGTATCCTCTTCTTCTTCCACCCCGTTCGCAGAATCGATGCGCGGGCAACAACCGCACCCGGAGGACCGCCAGTTCCCCGCGATGCTGCAAGACCTCTACGCCACCGCCGCCCAACGGCGCGAAGGCGGCGCCGAAACCTTTGCCGCCTTGCCCAACGGCTGGTCGCGCATGGACGACCGCGCGCTGCAGCAAGCAGGCATCGACCCTGCCCTGCTGCACGACGCCAAGAGCGGCTTCGATGCCGCGTTCTATCGCAATGATCAGGGGCAGGTGGTGCTGGGCTTCTGCGGCACCGACGAAGGCAAGGACTGGAAGCACAACATCGGCCAGGGCCTGGGCTTGGACGATGCGCAATACGCTTCGGCGATCCAGCTCGGCAGCCAGGCCAAACAGGCGTTCGGCGACCAGGTGGTGATCAGCGGGCATTCGCTGGGTGGCGGCCTGGCCGCGGCATCGGCAATGGTCAACGACATTCCGGCGGTGACCTATAACGCCGCCGGCGTCAACGACCGCACGCTGGAGCGCCAAGGTCTGGATGCATCGGCGGCCAAGGACTACGCCAATAGCGAATTGATTCGCGGCTACCACGTCAAGAACGAAATCCTGACCCATCTGCAGGAAGACAGCATCCCGCTCAAATGGGCCATGCCCAATGCGGCCGGTCATCAGATCGAACTGCCGGAGCCGGACCCGTTGTCCTTCGGCCAGCGCCTGGTGCCGGGCATGATGCTCAAGCATCGGCTGGATCTGCACGGCATCGATTCGGTGATGAAGGCGCAGGACATGCAGTTGCAGGACCAGGCGCGCGGCAACGCATTGCAGCCCGGCAGCCAGCTGTTCAACGACGCGGTAGTGAAACTGGATGGACAACGCGACCGCCTGGGGCTGCGCGACGACACCGCGTTTCTCAATACCGCTGCCAGCGTGGCCGCGCGTGCAGGCAACGATGGCCTGCAGCGCATCGATCACCTGGTGCCCAACCGTGATGGCGACAGCTTGATCGCGGTGCAGGGCCGCATGGACGACCCAGCCCATCTGCGCAGTCACGTGCAGACGGCGTCCGCAGCCAACGAGCCGGCCCAGACCAATGTCAGCCAGTTGCAACAGCACAATCAGCAACACACCCAGCAGCCGCCGCAACAGCAGGAAGAGCAGCGTCGGGCGATTCAGCAGTAAGGCTCCGGTGGCCCGTGCAGTGCCGCGGGCCACTCTTTGTCAACGCACGCGGCTGGCGACAGCGCGTCAAGGCTTGCGCATGATCGCTGTCGGCGTCGCGCCGCGGACGGTGTTTGGGGAAATGGCGCGCGCATTTGAACCACGGCGCGACGTCACCGACACCGCGTCACAGGAATCGTCAGCCAATTGCGAACGGTGCGCAGAAGCCGCGTGCCTGGCGCGGGACATAGCGCAACGCCGAGCATCGCCCAGCCGCGCTGGCGATGGCGCGGCAGCGCGATACCGCACCCAGCCGCTTAATCGTGGCGCTGCAGATCGCGACGCGCGTTATCCAGCGCCCGCCATCGCCCGCAAGGTGATGCCGACCAGATATGCCAGATAGGTGCCGGTGGCGTAGCCCATCGTGCCCAGCAACACACCTACCGGCGCCAGTGCCGGGTGAAACGCCGAGGCGACCACCGGCGCGGAGGCTGGGCCGCCGATATTGGATTGCGAGCCGATCGCAAAGTAGAAGAATGGCACCCGCAACAACCGGCCAAGACCCCATAACACGGCAATGTGCACGGCAATCCAGATCAGGCCGAGCAGCAACAACCATGGCCGGTCCAGCAGCGCCAGCAGGTCCATCTGCATGCCGATGCAGGCGATCAGGAAATACAGCAGCAAGGTGCCGATTTTGGACGCGCCTGCGCCTTCCAGCGTGCGTGCGCGGGTGAAGCTCAGCAGCAGGCCCAGGCTGGTCGCCAGCACCACCACCCACACGAACGGTGTGTCCAGACTGAACTGGCTGGCCCAATGCCACTGCGCCTTGCACCACGCGGCGAGAGGATTGGCCAGGGCATGTGCAAGGCCGACACCGCCGAATGCCACCGCCACGATCGCCATCAGGTAGGCCAAGCTGGGAATACGCGCATGTTCGGCCTGGAAGCGCGCCATGCGCTCGCGCAAGGCATCCAGCGCCCGGGTGTCGGCACCGCTGCGAGCGTCGATCTTGCGCGCGCGGCCGGCCAGGAAGATCAGCGCCGCCATCCACACATAGCCCACGCCGACATCGACCACCGCGAACTGACCGAACGTGGTTGCGTCCACATCGAACACTTCGCGCATCGCCAGCATGTTGGCGCCGCCGCCGATCCAGCTGCCCGCCAGCGCTGCCATGCCGGCCCAGGTATCGCCGGCCACGGTGGCCGGATGCAGCCAGTGCATCACCCAGAACGCCACCACCGCACCCAGCATGATGCTCAGCGATGCAGCCAGATACATCGCTACCAGCTTGGGGCCGAGCCGCAGGATCGCGCGCAGGTCGATGCTCAGGGTCAGCAGGATCAACGCGGCAGGCAGCAGCACGTCACGGGCGATCGGGTTGTACAACCGGGTGTTGGCACCGTCGATCAAACCGGCCGTGCTGTAGATGCCTGGCAGCAAATAACACAGCAACAAGGCCGGTACCAACGCGTAGAAACGCCGCCAGAACCCTTGTTCGCGCGCGGATGTCCAGAACACCGCGCCCAGGGTGGTGGCGATCAGGCCGAACACGACAATATCGTTTTGAATCAGCGCAGCACCGGCAGCATTCACGACAGGCGGATATCCAGAAAAGTAGCCGCCAGAGCGCGGACCGGACCAAGGTGGCCGATGCCTTGAATCTAGCCGACCCGGCCCTCTGCGCAAACCCGGCACAGCGGCGGACAGCCGCCACTGTCGGCAATGACGTACTGCAGCAGCGGCCGCGTTCCTTACGGCCTCAGCCGTAGCGCCGCACCACCCGATCGCCGCCGCCGGTGTTGACCACCACGCCGCTGGGCTGGCCGGTGGTCAGGCAGTGCAGCTTTGCCATCAATTCGGCAAAGTCCAGGGCGCCCTGTTCGCGCAGATACCGCAATGGCGACCAGTGCGGGCGGGTCACCCACCAGCCGCCCTGTGTGGGATGGATGCGAACGACATAACGAGACTCGTCCATCAGGCCTCCGGCCAGTGCGCATAGCGGTCGAGCGAGGCGCACGGGGCGCATGGCCGCAGTGCGCGTGGAATGGGAACGCCTTCTCTCGTCCGGTATGCCGGCGTGCCCTTACTCAAGGGGCCGCGGGAGAGTAGCCAATGGCCCCGCGTCCGGCATAGCCAGGATGTTCTTTTACGCATGCCAATGCCGTCGGGCTGACACTGGCAGGGCGGTAGGAAAATTCTTACGTGACACACATCACGTCCAGCGCTACATTCGGTCAGGACCGGTGAACACCGCGTCATCAGTCATCGTCAGACGAGCGTGGACGATGCGCAGTGGGTGATCAGTCGCTCTTGAAGACGGCCTCTGGGGAGGGGTTGCATGCATCTGCTCAGGAAATTCCAGTTCTCGGTCAAGACCGCCATGGTGATCGGCTATGTGTTGGTGATCAGGGAGGCGGTTGTGTTGTGGTCGTAAGGCTGCTGCAGAGTTGAACGCGGTGGCCGGGCAAGTCGATTGCGGCCTGCAAAGCACAGGTAACGCGCCTGGAGCGGTGTCAGTGATCGGCACCGATGACGCCAGCGTGCCTGCAGTGACAGTGCCCGCCGCTTACGGTGCGGCCGCCGCGTTCTCGTGTCGGGAGCCAGGCTGCCAGAGATTTGCGCGCGTACCCGTCATGGCGTCTCACTCGGCATCGACCCAGCCGCGCTGCCGCGCGGTGGCCAGATCGGCCGGCGTGTCGATATCCAGCGCCAACGCCGGGGCGCTGACGCACCCAAGGCTCTGCATGTCCAGGCTGGCGAACAGGCCGCGCAGGCCGCTATCGGCCTGCAATGGCACATCCGCCCAGGCCGCATGCGTGACCACCGCGGGAATGCCGCGCACGCCGCTGTAGCCACTGGTTGCGCATCCGGAGACGGCGCGATCGGCTTCTTCCAGCAGGGAGCGCAAATGCGGGGCATCCAGCGCAGGCTGATCGCACCCCAGGATCAGGCTGCGTCGCAACGCCGGGTCGCCCTGCACATGCCTGCGCAACGCGGCCAGGCTGGAGCCCATGCCCTCGGACCAATCGGGATGCCGGAGTATTTCGACATCCAGATCCTGCAACACTTCGCTCAACGCGTCGGCGTCGGCACCCAGCACGACCACGCAGCGGCGTGGCGCAGTCAGTAATGCAATGCGTGCGGCGCGACGCAGCAACGGCTCGCCATCGCGCATCAGCAATTGCTTCGAGCGGCCAAGCCGGCGCCCTGCCCCGGCGCCCAGCACCAGTGCCGCGTGATTGCCACTCATGTGCTGCACGCTGCTGGCATGGCGGCAGCGGCGTGCGGTGCTGGTTGCGAGACGGTGGGAGCGTTGCGCTTTCCGACGTAGTCACCACGTGCGGAATGGCTGGTGGCGACGAAGCTAAGGCGCACAGCATCACCCGATGCGTCGACGTGGCGATCCGGAACAGGGGGCATGGCGACGTGCTGCTTGAATGGAAGACAGCTGCAGCCTAGAGCGCCGGCTGTGCGTGCAGGGTGACTACCCCTTGCGTGCGCTGTCCATACATCGGCGAAGCCTGTCAATGGCGATGCAGATTGCGGCGTGCTGTCGGGGGCCAGCAACGATAGCGCTCGACATCAGCCGTGTTTCACTCGACCGGCTGCAATGCGCCTTGGTGACTCACGCACGCGGCAGAAGCAGCCAGCGACTTATCGGGTTGCCGTAACGGCCTGCAGATCTGCCACCGCTTGCGTGGCTTCGGCGATGATGCCGAGCGCAATGGTATGCGGCGAGGAGCGTCCCATGCGCCAGCCCGCCGGCAAACGCAGACGTGCGAGCGAGGCATCGCTATACCCTAGCGCAAGCAGCGCCTGTAGACGACCTTCGCGCTTCTGCCGGCTGCCGAGGATGCCGATGCAGGCTATGGGAGATGCCAAGCCGCGCCGCGCAACCTGTAGGTCGATCTCGGCATCGTGGGCCAGGCTGTACAGCGCGGTGTCGGCATCCAGATGCAGATCCTGCAGCGCATCGCCCAGCGCACGTCGGTCGTAGTGCTCAGGCGCCAGTCCCGGCGGCGGTTCCCCCGGGCCATGCGGCCGCAACACGCGCACTTCGATGCCCATCTGGCTGGCCAACGACACCAGCGCCAGTAGCGATGGGTCGGCGCCAACCAGCACCAGCCGTAGCGGCGGACGATGGGTGCGTACGAATTCGCCCGCACGCGCGTCCTGTGCATGTGCCAGGTACCGCACCGTGCCGGATGCACGATCCAGGGCCACATGAAATGCGCGCCGATGCTGGCGCGCGTTACGCCAACGTGCGAGGTGCTCGCCTAGATCCGGCACCGGCCACACCAACACGCCGATGCGCCCGCCGCAGCTGAGTTGGATGTCCAGCACTTGGCTGCCTTCGCCATAATCCAGCCAGCGCGGCTGACCATCGCGCAGCGCTGCCATGGCTTCATGCGCCACCGCCGCTTCGACGCAGCCGCCCGAGACATAGCCTGCCACGCTCCCGTGGGCACTGATGGCCATCTCGCTCCCCAACGGCCGTGGGGAGGAGCCCTGCACATCGATCAAGGTCGCCATCGCCACGCGCTGCCCGGCGCGCTGCCATGCGCTCAGCGTTGGCAGCAAATCGTCGAGCAACGCGTAGCCCGGCCATGCCGGCCACGCCGGCAGTGCATGCGTGACCGGGGCAACGACTGCGCTCACGCGCGCAGCATCTCGGGCAGATGCGGCAGCAGTTTGTCGAGGGTCACCGGGTAGTCGCGCACACGCACGCCGGTTGCGTTGTAGACCGCATTGGCGATCGCTGCTGCCACGCCGCAGATGCCCAGCTCACCCACGCCCTTGGCCTTCATCGGCGACGACAGCGGGTCGCTTTCTTCCAGGAACACTACCTCCTGATGCGGGATGTCCGCATGCACCGGCACTTCATAGCCGGCCAGGTCGTGGTTGACGAAAAAGCCCAGGCGTTTGTCCACTGCCAACTCTTCCATCAGTGCCGCGCCGGCGCCCATGGTCATGCCGCCGATGACCTGGCTGCGTGCGGATTTGGGATTGAGGATGCGCCCCGCGGCGCACACGGCAAGCATACGCCGGATGCGCACTTCGGCGGTTGCGATATCCACGCCCACTTCGACGAAATGCGCGCCGAACGTGGAGAGCTGATGCGTCTTGCTGAGGTCGCCGAATTCGATCTTGTCTTCCACCACCAGCGCGCCATTGGCCGCGGCATCGCCGAGCGCAACGCGCGTGCCGCCGGCACGCACATAGCCATCGGCAAATTCGGCACTGGCCGGATCCAGGCCCAGTTGCTTGGCCACCGCTTCGCGCAATTTGACTGCGGCTGCATAGACGACTGCGGTAGAACTGTTCGCGCCCCACTGCCCACCGGAGCCTGCAGATGCCGGAAAGCTCGAATCGCCCAGGCGCACATCGACCCAGTTGAGCGGGACGCCAAGCATTTCCGCAGCGGTCTGCGCAATGATGGTGTAGGAGCCGGTTCCGATATCGGTCATGTCGGTTTCCACTACCACGCGGCCGCCCTGTTCCAGCCGCATGCGTGCGCCGGAGGTCATGACCGGCGCGTTGCGAAATGCCGCCGCAACGCCCATGCCGACCAGCCAACGACCATCGCGCGTGCTGGCCGGCTTGACCTTGCGCTTGGACCATTCGAATCGCCTTGCGCCATCTTCGAGGCACTTGACCAGCTGACGCTGCGAGAACGGTCGCTGCGGATTTTCCGGGTCCACCTGGGTGTCGTTGACGATGCGAAACTTGACCGGGTCCATGTCGAGCTTTTCAGCCATCTCGTCCATGGCGATTTCCAACGCCATCAATCCCGGTGCCTCGCCCGGCGCGCGCATGGCGTTGCCTTCGGGCAGATCGAGCACGGCCAGGCGGGTCGTGATCAGGCGGTTAGCACCGGCGTACAGCAATTGCGTCTGCGCGGCGGCAATTTCCGGGCTGCCGTCGGGCAAGTCGCCCGACCAGCTTTCATGCGCAATCGCCGTCAGCTTGCCGTCGCGCCCGGCACCAAGCCGGATGCGTTGCAGCGTGGCCGGACGGTGGGTGGTGTTATTGGCGATCAGCGGCCGCGGCAACATCACCTTGACCGGACGCCCAACCTGACGCGCGGCCAGCGATGCCAGCACTGCATCGGCACGCAGGAACAGCTTGCCGCCGAAACCACCGCCGACATAGGGCGACATGATCCGCACGTTCTCGCGCGCAATGCCCAGCGTCCTGGCCAGATCGCCGGCTCCCCAATTGATCATCTGATTGGAGGTCCACACGCTGAGCTTGTCGCCATCCCACATCGCGATGGAAGCGTGCGGCTCCATCATCGCGTGCGAATGATCGGGCGTGCGGTATTCGGCATCCAGTTGCACTGGCGCCGTAGCGAAGGCAGCGTCGAAGTTGCCGACATTGCTGTTGGGCGCGTCGTCCTTCTTGGTCACCGTGGCGCCGGCGCGGGCCTTTTCCAGGTCGTAGGCGCCAACGTGACGGCCGTAATCGACCTTGATCAACTGCCCGGCCGCACGTGCCTGCTCGAACGTCTCCGCCACCACCACTGCAATGGCCTGGTGGTAATGCGCGATCTCTGGACCGCCCAAGAGCTTGGCGGTGTTGAACTTGCCCTTTTGCAGCTTGCCGGCATTCTGCGCAGTCACGATGCCCAGCACGCCCGGCGCCTTGCGTGCCGCACTCAGGTCCATGCTGCGGATGGTGCCCTTGGCGATGCCTGCGCCCACCACATGCCCGTAAGCCGCTTGGCCCGGCAAGTCGTGATGTTCGTAGGCATACGGCGCCTGCCCGGTGGTCTTGAGTGGCCCGTCGATACGGTCGACAGGCTTGCCGACGACGGTGAGCTGATCGATGGGATTGGTACCGGCGGGAGTGTCGAATTTCATATCAGGCCCTCGTGTCGGCCAGGATCGCGGTCAAGGTGCGCTCAACCAGCGGCACCTTGAACGCGTTGTGTTCGGTGGGCCGTGCACCATCGAGCAGCACGGACGCAATGGCGCGGGCACCCTCTTTCGATCTGGCTTCGGCGGCTTCGCTGCGCCATGGCTTGTGCGCGACGCCGCCGACTGCGACGCGTGCGCTGCCATCGCGCTGGACGACGGTGGCCACCGACACCAGGGCGAAGGCGTACGAGGCACGGTCGCGCACCTTGCGGTACACATGCGTGCCACCGAGCGGCTTGGGCAAGGTGACGGCAGTGATCAATTCGCCGCGCTCCAGCACGGTTTCCACATGTGGCGTCGTTCCCGGTGCGCGATAGAACTCGGACAAGGCCACGGCGCGTGTCTGGCCATCCGGGCGCACCGTTTCCACCACCGCATCGAGCAGGCGCATCGCAATGGCCATATCGCTGGGATGGGTGGCGATGCACGCCTCGCTGGCACCAATCACTGCCAGTTGACGGTTATAGCCACCGATGGCCGCGCAGCCGCTGCCAGGCAGTCGCTTGTTGCACGGCTGGTTGGTGTCGTAGAAATAGGGACAACGCGTCCGTTGCAGCAGGTTGCCTGCCGTGGTGGCCCGGTTGCGCAGTTGTCCCGAGGCACCGGCCAGCAATGCGCGCGACAACACGGCGTAATCGCGGCGCACGCGCTGGTCGGCCGCAAGGTCGGTATTGCGCACCAGCGCACCGATGCGCAGGCCACCTTCCGGCGTGGCGTCGATGGTATCCAGGCTCAGGCCGTTGACATCGATCAGATGCGACGGTGTTTCGATCTGCAGCTTCATCAGATCGAGCAGATTGGTCCCGCCTGCGATGAACTTGGCACCGGGCTGGCGCGCGGCCTTGGCCGCGGCATCGGCTGGTGAGCTGGCCCGCTCGTAGCTGAAGGCTTTCATGCGCGGCCCCCGGCAACATCGTTGATGGCTTCGACGATGTTGGAGTACGCACCGCAACGGCAGATATTGCCACTCATGCGCTCCTGCAATTCGGGCGTGGTGAGTCTGGTCTTGCCGGTGAGGTCTTCGGTGACATGGCTGGGGATCCCGCGTTTCACCTCGTCCAGCACGGCCACTGCCGAACAGATCTGCCCGGGCGTGCAGTAGCCGCATTGGTAGCCATCGTGCTTGACGAACGCCGCCTGCATGGGGTGCAGCTTGTCCGGCGTGCCCAGCCCTTCGATGGTGGTGACCTTGGCGCCCTCGTGCATCACTGCCAGCGACAGGCACGCGTTCATGCGTTGCCCGTCGACGATCACCGTACATGCGCCGCACTGGCCATGATCGCAGCCCTTCTTGGTGCCGGTGAGATGCAGATGTTCGCGCAGCGCATCCAGCAAGGTGGTACGGTTATCCAATGTCCAGCGTGACCGGCTTGCCGTTCACCTCGAAAGCAACCTGGCTGGATGCATTGGCAGGCTCGGCTGCCGGCCGCTGCGACATCGCAGTGGCCGCAGTGGCCGCCCTCGATTGGGTTGCGGCAACGCTGGCTGCGGATGCCGTTCCTGCGATCAATACCTCGCGACGGGTCATCTTGATGTCTCTCATGGCTGGCATCTCCAACAATGCTGGCTTTTACAGTTCTCAACAAATGTGCAGCGCTGCCGGTCACAAGCGCGTGAGTGCGCGGCCGCGGGGGTGGGCGTGAAGCGGCGTATGGCCGGATCCTAATGCCCGCCTTTACCGGCATTGGCGATGGTTGCTGCGTACGCCTATGAACACTGCGAGGACCGGCCCATGCGCCGATGACGTTGGAGTCGGACGGGCCAGCCAAGCAGTTTCCTGGAATAGTGCGCGTGCACGCGTACTGGTCACGGCGAGCAGCGAACGAACCCGAGGAGCATTGGTTGTGCTCGCCAGCAGCGCCATGCAGGCGGCAGCCCTTGCACACGTCGATGAGTGAATTGGCGCGTCGGCGGTGCGAATGCTTCGCCGACGCGCGGTGCAGCAGGCTGGATCAGAACTCCAGCGTGATCTTGCCCAGATGCCTACCGGCCTTCTGCAGTGCGAAGGCGTCACCGATCTCATCCAGCGCAAAACTGCGATCGATCACCGGCCGCAGCGGCAAGCTGTCGAGTGCACGCACCAGGTCCTGTTGATGCCTGCGGCTGCCAACGACCAGTCCTTGCAAGCGTTGCTGGCGCCCCATCATTTCGGCAGTCGGAACCGGCCCAGCGGCACCGGTCAAAACGCCGATCAAGGCGATGTGCCCGCCCACGCGCGCTGCACGGATCGATTGCGTCAACGTGCCCGGACCGCCGACCTCGACCACATGGTCCACCCCGCGCCCGTCGGTGATGTCCAAGACCTGCGCCGACCATTCGGGATGCTGCCGATAGTTGATGAGATGGTCGGCACCGAGCGCTCGCACCTTCTCCAGTTTCTCATCGGATGAGGATGTGGCGATCACGCGCGCTCCCATCGCCTTGGCAAATTGCAGCGCGAAGATCGACACGCCGCCGGTGCCCAGAACCAGCACGCTGTCGCCGGCCTTGAGCCGGCCATTGACCGCAAGCGCCCGCCATGCGGTGACACCGGCAGTGGTCAGCGTCGCAGCCTCGGCGTGGCTGTAACCGCGGGGTGCATGGGTGAATGCCTGCGCATCGGCGACGACCGCCGAGCGCGCATAGCCGTCGACGCCGTCGCCCGGGGTGGTGGCAAAACCGGCATGCAACGGCTCGCCGTCCAGCCACTGCGGGAAGAAGGTAGAGACCACATGATCGCCCACCGCGAACTCGTCCACCTCCGGCCCCACCGCTTCCACCACACCTGCGCCATCGGACATCGGAATACGCCCGTCTGCGGTCGGCATCTGCCCGAGCGCAACGCCTAGATCATGAAAATTGAGCGAACTGGCATGCAGGCGCACGCGGATCTGACCGCGTGCAGGTTGCCCCGGATCGGGCAATGCAACCGACTGCAGCGATGCGATGGCGGCCGGATGGCGAAGACGAATGGCTTGCATGGGCAACTCCTGAGCGTGATTCAGTGCCTGCAATAGCATGCTGTCCGTTACGCAAACGCAGTCGAGCTGGCTCTGACATCTGTCGCCGTGCGCGCTGATGCGCTGCAGCGGCTGCCGCGCGTGGCGACGCGGGAAGCGGGCTGTTGCATGCAAGGCGAGGCAGCAATCACAGATCTGTCATTGCACGTGTTGATCCATCGAGGTGCGGGTGCCGCCACGCGTAGGCTGGCACGGCGGTTGCATCGCCCTGGTATCCAGACAGGTAGCCACAGTGACGTCAACAAGCAAGCGGCGGCGGCAACGTGCTCAGCGCATCGCGCTGCATTTCGTGCTGACTGCCTCGTGGATGCTACTGCTCGGTTCGGAATACTGGTCCATCCATGAAGAGCGCGCGACCGCGCTGCGCAGCGCCCAGGCGCAGTCGTTGAATCTGGCCAATTCGCTGGCGCAGCATGCCAGCGACACCTTGTCCATTGCCGACGCAGTGCTGTCCGGGCTGGTGTCGCGGGTCGAACACGACCAGGGCTCCAGCGCCGCGCGTTCTGCGACGCATGAGTTTCTGGTGCGCGAAGCGCGCCGCTCCGATCGCCTGCATGGCATCTTCATCTATGCCGCAGACGGCAGTTGGGTGAGCTCGTCGCTGGACAGCACCCCCAGGACGCACAACAACGCCGACCGTGCCTATTTCAAATACCACCGCGACCATCGCGACGCCTTGTCGCTGGTCGGCCCGCCCGTGCAGAGCCGCTCGGACGGCTCCTGGGTGATGACCTTGAGCCGCCGTCTCAATACCCCCCGTGGCGAGTTCGCCGGCGTGGTGCTGGTCACCCTGCAGCTGAAGTATTTCCAGAACTACTACAGCACCTTCGAAGTCGGCCCGCACGGCACCATCGGCATGACCAACGACGATGGCATCGTGATGGTGCGCCGGCCCGACAAACAGGGCGTGATCGGCACCTCGATCGCGGGGACGTCGATCTACGTGACCATGCGCGCACGCAGGCACGGCACCGCCACCTATCGCTCGCCGATCGACGGCGTGGAGCGCATCTCCAGCTTTGCGCCTGCGCGACCCTATCCGCTGACCGTGCTGACCGGCGTTTCGGTGGACGATGCGTTGGCGAACTGGCGGCAAGCCGCGCGCCAACGCATCGTGGTGGCCGCACTGGGCTGCACCCTGCTGCTGGGCGTGGGGATCTGGCTGGACCTGCAACTGCGCCGCATGCATCGCAACGAGGCCAAGCTGAGCACCGAAGCCTGGGTAGACGCATTGACCGGCATCGCCAATCGTCGCGCCTTCGACCACCGGTTATCGCGTGCATTGCAGGACGCGGTTCGCCTGGAGGCGCCGTTGTCGGTGCTGATGATCGATGTCGATCACTTCAAGCTCTACAACGACACCTATGGCCACGTGAACGGCGATGCCTGCCTACGCCTGATCGCAGGCGCCATTGCCGGATGCTCGCGCCGCAGCGAAGACCTCGCCGCGCGTTACGGCGGTGAAGAGTTCGGCATGATCCTGCCGCACACCGATGCCGCCGGCGCGCTGCGCCTGGCCGACGCCGTGCGCAATGCGGTTGCCGAGCTCGGCCTGATGCACCTGTCTAGCCCCACCAGCGCGCACGTCACCGTCAGCATCGGCGCAGCCACGTTCGAACCGGGCGAAGCGCCGCTGAGCCCCAACGGCATCGTGCAGGACGCCGATTCGGCGCTGTATCGCGCCAAGCAGAAGGGACGCAATCGCACGTCGGCCTAGACCTGCAGGGACGCCGAACCTGCCGTAGAGATCAGGCGGCTGTCGCGAGGTGGATGTCGCGAGCTTGAGCAACGCATCGACGGCGCACCCACCGCGTGCGTTGCGCGCAAGCCTGCGATGGATGGGCGCTGCACGCACACCGCGCGCGCCTCCGAGCACGCGCGACACCCGCCAGGCTCTTGCCAACATCCTGCCCAAACCGGCCGCTGTCTGCGCGTACTTCCCATCACGCAGAAGGCCCGCGCAATGCGGGCCTTCCTGGATGACGCAACGACGAACGGTCCTCAGAACGGGATATCGTCGTCGGCGAAATCGTCCATCGGCGGTGCCGACTGTTGCTGGGCCGGCTGCTGACGGCGCGGCGCATAGTCCTGCCCACCGCCACCGTATCCACCGCCCTGCTGACGCGGTGCCGAGCGCTGCGGGCGATCGCCGCCCATCCCGCCACCGCCGCCTTCACCACGGCCGCCGAGCATCTGCATCTCGTTGGCGACGATGTCGGTGCTGTATTTTTCGACGCCGTCCTGGCCGGTGTACTTGTCGTAGCGCAGTTCGCCTTCGACATACACCTGCGACCCCTTGCGCAGGTATTCGCCGGCAATTTCGCCCAGCTTTCCGAAAAACACCACGCGGTGCCACTCGGTACGTTCCTGGTTATTGCCGTCGCGGTCCTTGCGCATGCTGGTGGTAGCCAGGCTCACGCGCGTGATTGCCATGCCGGCCTGGGTGTATTTGGTATCGGGATCGTTGCCGAGGTTGCCGACGAGGATGACTTTGTTGATGCCGCGGGCCATAGGTGCTTCCGAGATGATGCGCTGGCGCCGGGAGCGCGCAACGATGAATGTCTGTGCGGCAATGTTACCGCACCTGCCGCTCGGCGGTCCTGGCAGGTTGCCGCGCGGCGCTGCCCGGCAAGTGCCCTGCCAAGGGTCGGAAATCCAGCCCGCACGGACCTTTGCGGGTAACGTCCCAACTGCGCAGGGCGGCAAATGTGAAGATGCCGGGCGTGCCTGGCGGGACGGATCCGGCCGGGGCACCTATAATCGGCCCACATCACGAACGCCTGCGCATGACCATCGCCGAAGACCTCCCCACCGTGCTGGGCCTGCCCCAGATCCAGTCCCTCGCCGCGCCCGACATGGCCGCGGTCGACGCACTGATCCGCCGCCGTCTGGCCTCGGACGTAGTGCTGATCAACCAGATTGCCGACCACATCATCTCTGCCGGCGGCAAGCGCCTGCGCCCGATGCTGGTGATGCTGGCCGGCCACGCCGCTGGCGGCTCCGGCCCGGAGCATCACCAACTGGCGGCGATCATCGAATTCATCCATACCTCCACGCTGCTGCACGACGACGTGGTGGACGAGTCGGACCTGCGCCGCGGACGCAGCACCGCCAATGCGTTATGGGGCAATGCGCCCAGCGTACTGGTGGGCGACTTCCTGTATTCGCGCAGCTTCCAGCTGATGGTCGAACTGGACCGCATGCAAGTCATGCAGATCCTGGCCGACACCACCAACCGCATCGCCGAAGGCGAGGTGCTGCAGCTGTTGCACGTGCACAACCCGGACACCGACGAAGCCGCCTACCTGCGCGTGATCGAGCGCAAGACCGCGGTGCTGTTCGCCGCCGGCACGCGTCTGGGTGCGCTTGCCTCCGGCGCAAGTGCGCAGGTGCAGCAGCACCTGTACGACTACGGCATGCAGCTGGGCTTTGCCTTCCAGATCGCCGACGACGTGCTCGACTATGCCGCCGAGGCCGCGGACCTGGGCAAGAACCTGGGCGACGACCTGGCCGAAGGCAAGGCAACCCTGCCGCTGATCCACGCGATGGCGCATTCGGATGCGAGCACCCGAGAGCGCCTGCGACAGATCGTCGAGCAAGGCGATGCAGCGGCCATGCCGGAAGTGCTGGCAGCCATCCATGCCACCGGCGGGCTGGACTACAGCCGTCAACGCGCGGCCGAATACGCCGCTGCCGCCGAACAGGCGCTGGAAACCCTGCCGCCCAGCCCTGCCGTGGCGGCACTGCGCGGCCTGGCGCGCTACGCGGTCGAGCGCACGCACTGATCCGGCGCGCTGGGCGCGCCGGACGGGATTTGAGATTGGAGATTAGGCATTCGCAAAAGCGATTGGTCGCACCTTACGAATCCCGACATGTGATGGCCAAACGATTGTTAGGCGCAGACCGCTGAGCACAACCCGGGATTGATGCATTGGAGTACGGGACCACGCTGTTGCGAATCCCGACTCCCCAATCCCTAATCCCGGCTTATCGCCCAAACCGCTCTTCGAAGAAATCGCCCAGCATGCGATACGCCCGCTTGGCCGCGCGCGGGTTGTACAGGCAGCCCGGCGGGCTGTTGGCATCTGCCTCGGCAAAGCAATGCACCGCGCCGCTGAAATTGACGAATTGCCAATCCGCGCCGGCGGCATTCATTTCGGTTTCGAACGCGGCGATATCCGCCTTGCTCACGCTCTTGTCGTCGGCACCGTTGAGCACCAGCAGCGGCGTCCTGGCCGAGCCGGCGGCGGCCGGGCTGGGAGTCGCGATGCCGCCATGCAGGCTGACCACACCGGCCAGCTGCGCGCCTGAGCGCACCAGTTCCAGCACCGTGGTACCGCCGAAGCAGAAGCCCACCGCACCGATGCGCGCTGCGTCCAACGGCGCCTTGCCGGCCTGCGCCTTGAGCACCTCTACCGCTTTGAGCGCGCGTGCGCGCAGCTCCGGCGGATCCTTTTTCAGGGCGCCAGCGAATTGCCCAGCCTCGCTGTCATTGGCCGGGCGCTTGCCCTTGCCGTACACGTCGGCCACCAGCACCACGTAATCGTCGCCGGCCAGCTGCTTGGCCTTGGTCACCGCCGAGTCGTTGACACCGCGCCAGTTGGGCACCATCACCAGGCCCGGGCGCTTGGCATCGCCGGCATCGTCGTACACCAGCACGCCGCTGTAGGTGTCCTTGCCGATCTTCCATTCCAGCGGCTTGGCCTGCATCGCCGCTGCTGCGGGGAAGGCCAGCGAAGCCAGGACACCGATCAACCCAACGCCACGCCATGTCCGTTGCTTGTACATGTGCTTGCTCCCAGGATGGTGTGGCGAGTGTAGGCGCTGGCACCGTGCAGGAGGGGTCATCATCGGCGCGGCCGGCAGCGGCGCGGCCAGTTGGCTGGGCCAAGCGCACCGGGCGTATCCGCATCCGTGGCGAGCTACGGTTTTCGGGGCGACCCGGGCAACGCCTTGACCTCGGAACTGGGCCAGGCAGCAACACGTAGCGGACAGCCCTCAGGTGAACCTTGGACAGCGCTCAGGAGCGGCACTATCGGGGTGAGACATCACGGCCGCGCCTGCCTGGCGATGAACCGCGCCGGTTCCTGTCGGCGGCTTCTAGTGGATACCCAATCCGTCAATCGCGCTGATCGCTGCCGGATCGAACCCTGCCAGCTGGGCGAAATGCCGGCCGCGGGCTACGTAGTCGCTGTAGGCGCCGAAGCTGGGCGCCCCCGGCGAGAGCAGCACCACGCCGCCCTGCTCGCCCAGCGCAGCGCGCGCCAGTCCCATGGCGTGTTCGAGATCGTTGGCCGCATGCAAGCCGAAGCGCCCCGCCTCGGCCAGCGGCGCCAGCAATGCATGGATGCGTGGGCCGTTGGCGCCCATGGTCACGATTTCCAGCGGCGCCCGCTGCGCCATCTGCTGGGCGAAATCGTGCCAATCCAGCCCGCGATCATGGCCACCAACCAGTAGCGCCACGCGTCGCTGCGCAAAGCACGCCAGTGCCGCCAGCGAGGCATGAGGGGTGGTGCTGATCGAATCGTTGACGTAGCCGATGCCATCCACGCTTCCCAGCCACTGCAAGCGGTTCGGCAATGTACGAAAGCTCGCTGCCGCCGGCGCAAGTGCCGCCGCATCCAGGCCCAAGGCCTCTACCGCCGCCAGCACCGCGCACAGGTTGCGGCGGTTGTGCTCGCCCGGCAGCGGCACATCGGCGGTATCGAAAATGGCCTGCTCGCCGCGGTACACCACGTCGCCACGCAGATGCCAGCCGGCGGAATGATTGAACCAACGCACCTGGCTATCGGGTAACTGCAACCCGGCAAGCAGCGGGTCGGCAGCGTTGAGCAAGACAATCCGCGGCCGGCCTTCGGTTACCAGCGACAGCTTGTCGCGCACATAGCGCGCTTCGTCGCCATGCCAGTCCAGATGCTCGGGAAACAGATTCAACACCAGCGCCAGCTCGGGGCGCGCGCCGCTGCGCCCGACATCGCCGGTCTGGTAGCTGGACAACTCGATCGCCCAATACGCCGGTGGCGGCTGCGGTGCCAGCACTTCCAGCAAGGGCTGGCCGATATTGCCGACCAATGCGGTGCGATGCCCGGCCGCGCGCAGCAGGTGCGCCAGCAGCGCGGTGGTGGTGCTCTTGCCCTTGGTGCCGGTCACGCAAATGACGCCAGGCACGCTGCCGTCCGCCTGCGCGTGTTCGGCAAACCACAACGCGCTGCCGCCGATGAAGCACGTACCCTGCGCGGTAGCTGCCAGTGCCTCGGCGCGATACGGGCTGATGCCGGGCGACTTCACCACGATCTCGAATCGCCCAAGCGCCTGCGCGCTGGCATCGGTTTCCACCTGCAAGGCCGCATCTGCCAGCGCCTCGATCTCGCGCGCCTCTTCGGCGTTGCAGAACACCGTCAGCGCTTGCGTCGGCAGCTGCGCGCGCAGCGCACGATACGCTGCGCGTCCTTCGCGCCCCCAGCCCCACAACGCAACGGTCTTGCCTTCAAGCTGCGAAATTCGCACGCACGCGCTCCCACAGCGTCGACGGAACCCGGTGCTCGCCATCGATGGCCATGAGTGGCTCGACCTGCAGATCACTTGGGTCGAGTTGCGGCTGGATGTCACGGATGAAGCGCTTCACCAACGCGTCCTCCTTCCACTCGGCGCGGCTGGCCAGCACCGCCATCGCCGCGTGCGATTCGCGGCCTTCGCCCACGCATTCGAACGGCTTGTGGTCCTGGAATTCCAGCAGCGCGTCGTAGCCGCCGGCCTGGGTCGCATCGTCGAGCAGATTGCGTCCGAAGATGTTGACCAACCGCGTCTTGGGCATGAACGGCGCCAGCGCCAGGAACACGAAATGGCATTTCGGGCACACGCCGCACCAGCGATGCACCGGGCGCTCGCCCATGATGTGGAAGTTGCGGTTGCAGCTGGAAAAGTGCGCGTCGTAGTGATCGGTCTTGGCGAATTGCCGCGCCACCGCCAACTCGGACAGCGGCCGCAGCAACGAGTAATAGCGCAGATCGGCCGCCACATGCCGCTGCACGTAATCGCCGAATGCCTGCTCGAACGCCCAGCCCTTGGACCACTGGTGATTGACCTCGCCGGTGCCGGGAATCTGGCTGCCGTAGCTTGCCGAACGTTCGTTGGAGAACACCACCTGGTCCACCCCGTTGAGCAGCGCCGCCAGCACCAGGATGGCCGAGTTCACCGCGGTCACCGGGATATGCCCGTTCCACGCGCCCTGGCGATTGAGTTCGAATAATTCCGGTGCCAGCACGCGGCCGATGTTGAGGACCGGCAAACCGGTGCGTTCTGCACAGGCACGGATCAGTTGCGAACCGCCGATCCAGCTGACGGTCTGCGCCACGCCGGCCTGGCGCAGCGCCTCGATGCTGACCAGCGAATCCTTGCCGCCACCGATCGCCACCAGCGCATGCTCGCGCAACCCCACTGCCGGCGCGGCGGCAGAGGCCTGCGCCGCCACCGGGAAGTGGATCTTGCCGTGCAGATGCAAGCCATTTCGGTAGGCAAATTCGCCCAGGCCGTGCAGATACACGCTTTCCACCAGCGCGGCCGTCTCGGCATCGATGGCGTAGCTGTCGATGGCGATGTTCGGCGGCACAGCAGCCTTGAAATAACTGATCCCTGCAATGAGATGCAGCAGCCGCAACGCCTGTTGCACGGCAGTCGCCTGCGCGCCTTCCAGCACAAAAGGGGCGCCCGGCACTGCCACGGTCTCGACCAGCTCCGGACCTTGATCGAAGGCATACACCAGCGTGGCCACGCCGGTCTGCGCGTCGAGTGCGCAACGCACGAAACGGAAGGTGGACATCTGATGTTTGTCGAAAGCGCTCATGGACTACCTGCAGAAACACGTACACGACGCAGATAACGTCGGCACAGGACATATTCAATCATGGAAAACGGCACCGCCGCCCATAGCAGCGGCAGGCAACCGATCACGAACAGCAGCAGCATCACGTCCGAGCGAATCACCGTTGCGTCGCCGGTGATGGCCAACGCGACCAGCAGATACAGCAGCAGCGCCGGCAGATAGCCAAGCGCACCCAGCACCACGGTGCGCAATGCCATGCCGCCGGCGTGCTGCGCTCGTGCCCGCTGGGCACGCCGACGCTGCCAGAGCGCTGCGCTCCACGCGCCGATGCCGGCAGCGACCAACGCGGGGATTGCCCACTTCAAGCTATCGGTCCACGGGGCCGGTTGCCCGGCGATGTCGATGGCGGTGGAAAACACCATCGCCACGCCACCGGCCAACGTGCTGAGTGCGACGAACTCAGCCAGTGGGCGCATCGATCACCTCTTCGCGCGGCAATTCGCGCTGATTGTAGGTGCTGGCCATCGAGTAGCCGTAGGCACCGGCATCGGCGACCAGCACCACATCGCCCGGCGCGGTGGTCGCAGGCAGCCGGCGACGCTTGCCGAACACGTCCGACGATTCGCAGATCGGCCCGACGATATCGAACGTACCATCGGCCGGCGCGTCGAGTTGGCTGAGGTTTTCGATGTCGTGCCAGGCGTCGTACAACGCCGGGCGAATCAAAGTATTCATGCCCGCATCCAGGCCCACGCGGTGCACGCCGTCCTTCTCGATCACCTGGGTGACGCTAGCCAGCAATACGCCGGCTTCTGCCACCAGATAGCGGCCCGGCTCGATCGCCAGGCGGTAGCCCGGATGCACGGCCTTGACCTCGGCCAGGCCCTTGGCCCACACCTCCAGATCGAACGGCTCGTCTTCGGCGCTGTACGGAATCGGCAGGCCGCCACCGATATCGATGGTTTCCACAGTGCCGATACGGCGCGCGAAGCCGGCCAACTCGTCGTACATCATCCGCCAGTGCTCGCCGGTCTCCACGCCACTGCCCAGATGCGCATGCACGCCGGTGATGGTGAGTTCGAGCGTGCGCGCCACCTCGACAAATTCATCCACGCGCGTGGACGACAGGCCGAACTTGGACGCTTTGCCGCCGGTGTTGACCTTCTCGTGGTGCCCGTCGCCGTGCCCCAGATCGATGCGCAGCCAGATATTGCGGCCACGGAACACCTCGGGCCAGTTGCGCAGCGCTTCGACGTTGTCCACGGTCACCGTCACGCCCAGCGCGAAGGCCGCTTCGTATTCGGCCTTGGGCGCAAAGCTCGGCGTGAACAGCACGCGCCGCGGCGACAGTTCCGGCAGCGCCTGGAATACGCGGCGCAATTCGCCGTGCGAGACGCATTCCAGCCCGAAGCCGGCCTGTTCCAGCGCCATCAAGATGGCCGGATGCGCATTGGCCTTGATCGCGTAATAGCGCTGATCCACCGCGGCAATCTGCGTCAGCGCATGCGCACGCTCCCGCACCGTGGGCAGGTGGTATGCGTAACGCGGCGTCCCGGCCTTGGACAGCGACAGCAGATGCGCGCGCTCGGCATGCCACCACGGCGTGGGTCGCGGACGTACCGAGCCGATGATCTCGCGCCAGCGCGGGCCGAACACCTCGCCTTCGCTGACCGGCATCGCACCGCTGTCGATCAGTTCCGCGTGCAGGATCGGCAGCAAACCGTCGGCATCGGCTTCATCGATGACGAAGGTCAGGTTCAAGTCGTTGGACGACTGCGAAATCATGTGCACGCGTTCCTGCCCGAACGTGGCCCACACGTCGGAGAGCTTGTGCAGCAGCGAACGCATGCCGCGTCCGACCAAGGTGATGGCCGCGCAAGGAACGATGATCTTGACCTTGCAGATCTGCGACAGATCGGCCGACAACGCCGCCAGTACATCGGTGTTGACCAGGTTTTCCGAAGGATCCAGCGACACGGTAACGTTGGTCTCGGCCGAACCGATCAAGTCCACCGACAGGCCGTGCTTCTTGAACAGCGTGAACACGTCGGCCAGAAAGCCGACCTGCTGCCACATGCCGATGCCTTCCATCGACACCAGCACGATGCCGTTGCGGCGGCTGATCGCCTTGACGCCCAGCACCGGCTCGGCATTGCCGTCGATGCTGGTACCCGGCAGATCTGGGCGCTCGGTGTCCAGGATCGCCATCGGCACGCCGGAATCGCGGCACGGTTTGATCGAGCGCGGATGCAGCACCTTGGCGCCGGTGGTTGCGATTTCCTGCGCTTCGTAATAGTCCAGCCGGGTCAGCAGCCGCGCATCCGGCACTTCTTTCGGGTTGGCGCTGAACATGCCAGGCACGTCGGTCCAGATTTCCACCCGGCTGGCGCCGAGCAGCGCGCCGAAGTACGCCGCCGAGGTATCCGAACCGCCACGGCCCAGAATCGCGGTGCCACCATCGGCATGACGCGAAATGAAGCCTTGCGTGATCAGCAAGCGCGTCGGTTGCGAGGCGAAACGCGTGCGCCAATCGGCGTCGGACTGCCATTGGCACGAGACCGACAGCCGCTTGGACCATTCGCTCTGATTGGGCTGCGGCGGCAGTGCGGACAGCCACTGGCGCGCATCCAGCCACCCCATGTCCAGGCCGCTGGCATGCAGATACGCCGCGCCGATGGTGGACGACAGCAACTCGCCCTGCCCCAGCACCTCGGCTTGCCAATCCAGCGTGCGCGTTGCAGCGCGCGCATCGCCCAGCACTGCGTGCAGTGCGGCCAGCCGTTCGCCCAGCACTGCATCGGCGTCCAGTTCGAGCTCGGCCAGAAATTCGCGATGGCGTCGGTCCAGTGCCGCCACGCGCTGCGCGCTATCGGCGGCGCCGTCGGCAATGGCGGTGAGCTCGTTGGTCACGCCCGACAATGCAGACACCACCACCAGCACGCGGCCGCCGGTTTCGTTCGCCCGTTTGCTCGCCAGTTTTCCAATCGTGTCCCAGCGATGACGACGCGACACCGAAGTGCCGCCGAACTTGAGGACGATCCAACGATCGGTAGAGTGGGGAGCTGACATTGAGATAGGCGTTTAGGATGGGGGAAGATGCCCGGGATGCCGAGCGGAACCTCCGATTCTACTGCCAATGCCGCTCGCATGACCCCGCGTGCGATCACAGCGTGCCGTCGCACGTCCACTGCCGTGTCGGTTTGCCCTGCAACCATCGCCGCGCCCTCCTTCGATCGAGATTTCCCCACGATGCGCAAGCACCGCTATCTGCAACTGGATGTTTTCGCCGCCCGGGCCGGCAGCGGCAACCCACTGGGCGTGGTCTTCAATGCAGAGACGTTGTCGTCTGCGCAAATGCAGCAGATTGCCGCGTGGCTGAATCTGTCCGAGACGGTCTTCTTCCTGCCGGTCAGCGTGCCCGATGCCGATTACCACATCCGCATCTTCACCCCGCGGACCGAGCTACCGTTTGCCGGCCACCCCAGCGTCGGCGCAGCGTGGGCGGCGGTGACCCACGGCGTGACCGCCTGTAAGCCCGACGGCCGGCTGCGCCAGCAATGCGCAGCCGGCGTGCTGCCGGTGGACGTGTTCGACCGACACGGCGCCTTGCTGGTGCGGCTGCGCGCGCCGCGCGCACGCGCCATCGACACGGGCGACACGTACGCCGACGCGCTGCGCGCCGCCTGCGCTGGCCTGCGCGCGGGCGCGCAGCCGGCCGCGCTCTGGAACAACGGCCCGAACTGGTGGCTGCTGGAATTGGCCGACGCACAGGCGGTACGGCAGGCAGCCCCGGACCTTGCCGCCATTGCGCGCCTGACCCAGGCCAGTGCCGCCTGCGGGCTGGCCATCTATGCGCCCATGCATGACCACGACGCAGGCCTGGTCGTCCGTGCCTTCTGCCCAGGCGATGGCATTCCGGAAGACCCGGTGACCGGCAGCGCCAATGCCTGTATTGCCGCACGCCTGCATGGCGATGGCCGCCTGCCCGGAGAGCAGTCGCGCTACGTCGCCAGTCAGGGCCGCGAGGTTGGCCGCGATGGCCGCGTCCATGTGGACGTGGACGCGGAAGGCGAAGTCTGGATTGGCGGAGCGACGCTGCAGGTGATCGACGGCCGCATCGATTGGTAAGCTGCCGCGCCCTCACTGCGGATCAACGCCCATGACCACTCGCCGTTTCCTGCAATTGGATGTGTTCTCCGCCCGCCCCGGCAGCGGCAATCCGCTGGCAGTGGTGCTGGATGCGCAAGGTCTGGACGATGCGGCGATGCAGGCCATCGCACGCTGGACCAAACTGCCGGAGACCACCTTCGTCGTCCCCGTCGAAAACGCGCACAGCAGCTATCGGCTGCGCATGTTTTCGCCGCAAAAAGAGGTGCCGTTTGCCGGCCACCCCAGCGTGGGCACTGCGCATGCCGTGCTCGAGGCCGGCCTGGCCGCACCACAGGACGGCGTCCTGGTGCAGGACGGCATCGCTGGTCAGTTGCCGCTGCGCGTTGAGCAGCGCGGCGGCCACCGCAGCATCGCGATCCGCACGCCACGCGCACGCGTGGCCGAGCAGGTGGACGCCGACGATCCGCGCCTGCGCGATGCCTTGCAGGGCTGGCCACTGGGGACGCTACCGCCTGCGCTGATGGACGGCGGCCGCACGTGGTGGGTGGTGGAACTGGACAGCGAAGCCGCGCTGCGCGGCCTGCAGCCGGACTGGGACGCGATCGCCGGGTTGGCAGAATCTACCGGCAGCATGGGCGTGTTTGCGTATGCACGCGCCGCCGCACCGGGCGCCTACGACCTGGCAGTACGTGCCTTCGTCGGCAATGGCCGGCGCTTCGAAGATGCGGCGTCCGGCGCGGCCAATGCGGTCCTCGCCGCATGGCTGGACAGCCGTGACGCATTGCCCGGCACCGAGCGTCGCTATGTGGTCAGCCAGGGCCGCGAAATCGGCTTCGATGCCTTGCTGGAACTGCACATCGATGCCGACGGCGACGTGTGGTCGGGTGGCCAGGTGCAGACGGTGATTCGCGGCACGCTGGACTGGGCTTAGTCGACGAGCCACAGGGCGCTTCCCGGCGGGTTGGCCGTCAGCGGCCAACGCATCTCATCTGAACGTGCATCACACGTTCTAGGGCGGTAGCAACGCTGCGGCGCAGGATCCAACGCAGCGAGGTGGCCTGCAGGTGCAGCCAATTTCCGATCACGGCCCGTGCACCGCGCATCAGCGCTTGTGTGAAACAGCAAGGTGCGTCGCATCGATCAGCGCCCAAGCCTTGTTGAGGCGCCATTGCAGCCCGCGATCGCGCCGCAAAACGCAAGAACGCTGCGGTTGCCCGCAGCGTTCTTTTCAGCCCGATACCGGAACCAGCGGCACCGCATCCATCCGGCACTGATCAGTCAGGGCGCACGTCGACGCGCACGCGGATACGGTCGCCCGGGTTGTAGTCGCTACGCGTGTGGTATGTGCGGCCAGCGTATTCGTAGGTCACGTCGTAGCCATCCACGCGGTCGCGTTCGCGGCGGTAGGACACCGGCTCGCAGACCCTCACGTTGCCCTGGTACGTGCGGTGATTGGCCTCGTAAATCGAGCGGCCCGCCGCTACGCCTGCCATGGTGCCAACGGCGGTGCCGACCAGACGCCCATTGCCGCCGCCGACCTGGCTGCCGAGCACGGCGCCCGCGATACCACCAATGACACTGGCCACGCCGCGATCGGACACACCGGCCTGGGCGTAGCCGCCGTCGCGGTAGTACCCGTCATTACTGGTGTAGTAACCATCGGCGGGACGATCGTAGCAACGTTCGCTGGTGCGTTCGTTGTACGAGTCGGCAACGATGATCGGATCCACGCGCACGACGCGCGCATATTCGTAACGGCCATCCTCGTAGCCGCTGCGGCCGTAATCGCGGTAGCCGCTGTCATAGCGCTGCGCCGTGGCATTGCCGGCCACGACCAGACCCATCACCAGAGCACCAAGCACGAGAGTTTTCATTGCGGCAGCTTCATAGGGAGGACACGCTGCCGATGCTCGGCCTGCGCCAGTGAAACCGCACTGAACCAAACCGGCCGTAAAAAGCCCTATTCAGGTTGCCGCCAGCTGCGCGCGCCGGGCGTTTGCGCCGACGCGTCGCAGCGGTATTGGCATTAGCTGGAAAACTCGGTTTCCAGGCTGATCGGCACGGCGCTCAGTGCCTTGGACACCGGGCAATTCTTCTTGGCAGTGTCTGCCAGCTCGCGGAACTTGGCCTCATCGATACCCGGCACCACGCCCTTGAGCTTGAGGCGAATCTGCGACAACTGCGGACCGCCTTCCATCGACAGATCCACATCGGCGCGCGTGTCTAGCGAGGTCGGCGGAAAACCGGCTTCGGTCAACTGCGCAGACAACGCCATGGTGAAACAGCCGGCATGCGCGGCAGCGATGAGCTCTTCCGGATTGGTGCCCTTCTCGTCGCCGAAGCGGCTACTGAAGGCATAACGGGTGTTGTCCATCAGGCCGCTCTGGGGCGTGCTGAGCTGGCCCTTGCCGGTCTTGAGGTCGCCTTCCCAGTGAGCGGTAGCGTGACGTGAAATACCCATTGCGATCTCCTGCGCTGAAAGGAGCGCCCACGATAGGTGAGTGGGTGTTAGCTGGTGGTGCTGGGATTCGGGATTCGGGATTCGGGAATCGGGAATCGGGAATCGGGAATCGGGATTCGCAAGAGCAGACCGCCGGGCACGTTAGGCGGCAAGCGCCTGTTTGTCTACACGCATGCAGTTGCGCATCGAACGCCACCGCGCGACCGACCACGGTGGACGTTCGGCGAGAGGCCGCTGCCTCATCGCAATCGACGCTTCATGGATCAAAGGCCACCGCGCGTTGGTTGCACGGTGGGGGCGCCGCTCCTGGAGCGACTCACAATACGGCGGCGCAGCCGCGCTCAGCCGAGCAGGGTTTCCAGCACGGCCATGCGCACGGCAACGCCGTTGGCGACCTGCCGCAGCACGCAGGATTGCGCGCCATCGGCCACTTCATCGGTGATTTCCACGCCGCGGTTGATCGGGCCCGGGTGCAGCACCGCGGCGTCGCGACCGGCACGCGCCAGGCGCTCGCGGGTCAGACCATATTCGGTGTGGTATTGCTCCAGCGAGGGCACTAGGCCTTCTTCCATGCGCTCGCGCTGCAGGCGCAGCATCATCAGCGCGTCGGCGCCTTCGAGCATGGCATCGAAATCCTGACCGACCACGCAGCCCTCCAGCATGTCGTCCTCGGGCAGCAGGCTGGCCGGCCCGCAAACGCGGATTTCGCCCGCGCCCAGCGTGCGCAAGGCATGCAGGTCCGAGCGCGCCACGCGCGAGTGCTTCACGTCGCCGACGATGACGACCTTGAGCTTGGAAAAATCGGTGCCCTTGGCCTGGCGCAGGGTGAGCATGTCGAGCAAGCCCTGGGTGGGATGCGCGCTACGTCCGTCGCCGGCATTGATCAGCGCGGTGCCCTCGCCCGCGGCAGCCGCCAGCGCTTCCACCGCGCCGTCGTCGGGGTGACGCACCACGAAGCCGCGCACGCCCATCGCTTCGAGATTCTTCAAAGTATCGCGCGCGGTTTCGCCCTTGCGGGTGGATGAGGTGGATGCATCGAAATTGAGCACGTCCGCGCCCAGCCGCTGCGCCGCCAGATGGAAGGAGCTGCGCGTGCGCGTGGAGGGTTCGAAGAACAGCGTGCACACTGCAGTGCCCGCCAGCACGCTGCGCTTGCCCACGCGCCCGACCGCTGCATCGCGGATCTGGCCGGCGCGGTCGAGCAACTGCAGCAGCGTGGTGCGCGGCAGTCCTTCCAGGGTGAGCAGGTGGCGCAAGCGTCCGTCCGAATCGAGTTGCATGGTGGTCATCGCAGGTCGGGAGTCAAGGAAGAAGGGTGGCTTGGTCGGGTGCGGCCAACCAGCGTTCGACGATCACCGCGGCGGCCATCGCATCGAGCGCTTCGGCATCGCGGCGGCGCTTGCGCCCATCGGCACGCTCGCGCGCGAAACGCTGCGCAGCCTCGACCGAACTGGAGCGCTCATCGATCAGGACAACCGGCAGCGCATAGCGCTCGCGCAGCTGGCGGGCGAACGCGTGCGCGCGCTTACGTGCGGGCTGGTCTTTGTCGTCCAGCGTGAGCGGGTCGCCGATCACCAGGCCGTCCGGGCGCCATTGCTTGTACACGCGGTCCAACGCACCCCAATCCGGGCCGTTGGCATGCACATTGATAACGGCCACCGCGCGCGCGCCGGCGCCGAGCGCGCTTCCGACCGCCACACCGATCCGGCGCGACCCCACGTCGAAGCCCAGCACCGTGCCATCGGGGCGGATCGCGCCCGCCTCAGGCATGCCCGGAATAATCCGTGAGCCGGAACAGATCCACGCCGATACGCCCGGCAGCAGTCTGCCAGCGATCTTCCAGCGCGGTCGCAAACAGCACATTGGCATCCGACGGCGCGGTGAGCCAGCTGTTTTCGCCCAGTTCGAATTCCAGCTGGCCGGCGCCCCAACCCGCGCAACCCAACGCGACCAGCGCATTGCGCGGGCCGTTGCCGGCCGCCATCGCCTCAAGGATGTCGCGCGAGGTGGTCAGGAACACGCCCTGCCCCACTTCCAGGCTGGAATCCCATTCGCGCGCATCGTCATGGATCACAAAACCGCGCTCGGGGTGCACCGGCCCGCCGCTGAGCACGACCTGCTCGCGCAGCGGCTCATCGTCGGTGTCGATACCCATCTGCGACAACACTTCGCCCAGGGTGTATTCGGAGGGCCGGTTGACCAGCACGCCCATGGCGCCGTTCTCGTCGTGCTGGCAGATCAGCGCGACGCTGCGCGAAAAGGTGGGGTCGGACAGCGCCGGGAGCGCAATCAGCAGTTGGTTGGCCAGAGGCGTGGGCAAAACAGACATGGCCGCATTCTAGCCGTTCGCTTCGCCGCGCGCAGAGCCGCTGCCATACTGGGCCTTGCCGGCCGATGCGGCTGCCTTCGCGGTGGCCCATCTGCAGCGCCCGACCGACGCGTTCAGCTTGAACGCGATGAGTGCGACTTGCAGCGCCGCCGAAGCGGTGCGGCCGCGCAAACGGCATCCCGGCCTCTGCGCCAACTGCTGCTCGCCCGCCGTGGCAGCGACTGGCGCGCGATTGGCAAGCTTCGCCCCACAACCACAGGCACCCACATGAGCGGTTATTGCAGCATCGCCCCAGGCCATCCGGTCCATGGCCACTACCACGATCACGAGTACGGCTTTCCGCAGCGCGACGAACGCGAATTGTTCGAGCGGCTGGTCCTGGAGATCAACCAGGCCGGACTGAGCTGGGAAACCATCCTGCGCAAGCGCGTCAATTTCCAGCAGGCTTACGACGGCTTCGACGTGGACACCGTTGCTGCGTATGGCGACCAGGACATCAGCAGGTTGATGGGCGATGCCGGCATCATCCGCAATCGTCTCAAGGTGCTGGCGGCAATCCACAACGCACAGGTCATCCAGGCGCTACGTACCACCCACGGCAGCTTCGCGCAATGGCTGGACGCCCACCACCCGCTCGACAAGGCGGCCTGGGTCAAGCTGTTCAAGAAGACCTTTCGTTTCACCGGCGGCGAAATCACCGGCGAGTTCCTGATGAGCCTGGGCTATCTCCCTGGCGCGCATCATGCCCAGTGCCCGGTGTTTGCGCAGATCCGGGCACTGGCGCCGCCCTGGTTGCAGGCGCAGAAGCCGGCAAAGACTCGCACGGTCCAGCGCGGCTAGACACCTCTTGCACGCCGCACGCGAAATGCTCGGGGTTATGGCTATTCGCATCGGCATTTCCGGCTGGCGTTACGCACGCTGGCGCGGCACGTTTTACCCGGCTGGCCTGGCCCAACGGCGCGAGCTCGAATACGCCGCGGGCCGCTTTCCCAGCGTGGAAATCAATGGCTCCTTTTATTCGCTGCAGCGCCCGGAAAGCTTCCAGCGCTGGCATGACGAAACGCCTGAGGATTTCGTCTTTTCGGTCAAGGGCCCGCGCTTCATCACCCATATGAAGCGCCTGCGCGATTGCGAGCAGGCGCTGGCCAACTTCTTCGCTTCCGGAGTGTTGCGGCTGGGCGCCAAACTGGGCCCGATCCTGTGGCAGTTGCCGCCGACCCTACGGTTCGATGCCGAGCTGCTGGACGCATTTCTCGGCAGCCTGCCGCGCGATAGCGAGGCCGCGTTGGCGAGGGCGCGCAAGCGCGACACCGCGCTGATGCAGGGCCGCAGCGCGCTGGCAATCGATCGCCGGCGACCGATCCGTCACGCACTGGAAGTGCGTCACGACAGCTTCTGCGATCCGGCCTGCATGCGGCTGCTGCGGCGTCACAATGTCGCGGTGGTGGTCGCCGACACCGCAGGCAAATTCCCGTACCTGGAGGACGTCAGCGCCGATTTCGTCTATGTGCGTCTGCATGGCGATGCGCAGTTGTACGCCAGCGGCTACAGCGATCCCGCCCTGGATCGCTGGGCAGCACGCATCGCCGCGTGGGCCGGCGGAGCCGAACCGGACGATGCAGCCCGCGTCGGCGCACGCGCCCGCAAACGCGCAATGCGCGATGTGTACTGTTATTTCGACAACGACATGAAGGTGCATGCGCCGTTCGATGCGCGCGGGTTGATGCAACGGCTGCAGTTGCCTACCAACTGCCCGGCACGCGAAAACACCTAGAACTGCTGACAAACGACGGTGCTAACGCCAGGCGGGCCTGGCCGGTGCACGGAAAGCGGCATGCATCGCTGGCACGCTGCAGTTCTGGGCGCGCCAGCCGCGCCCGCTGACAGCTGCATGCGACGGATGGTCAGCCGCTCCTGGACGCGCCATGCGAGTGATCTTCGGCACGCATCACACGCCCATATACCGGTGCGGGCGGTGATTGAACATCAGCACCAGACTCAGCATCAAGGCGCCGATGGCCGAATACAGCACCTTGTCCGGGGTCAGCACGAAGAAAGCGACCAGCATGAGCATCGCGTCGAAGCTCATTTGCACCTTGCCGGCGCTCCAGCCACGCTCGCGCTGCAGGTATACCGCCAGGATGCCGATGCCGCCCAGGCTGCCCCGGTGGCGAATGAAGAACAAAATACCCAGGCCAGACAGCGCCCCGCCGACGATCGCCGAAAAGGCCGTGCTCATGTGCGCGTAGTCGGCCCAGCGCGGCAGCAGGTTGGTCAGCACGCCGCACGCGCCGACTGCCGCGAAGGTCTTCAGGGTGAACTCCCACCCCATCCGGCGCACGCTCAGCCAGTAGAACGGCAGATTGACCAGCACGAACACCAGGCCGAAGTTCCAGTGCAGTGCGTAGTGCAACAGGAAGGCCACACCGGCCATGCCGCCGATCATCAGCCCGCCCTTGGCGAAGATCGCCAGACCGAGCGATGCGACCAGGGTCGCCAGCACCATGCCTTGCGCATCCTCAGCCACCGAATGATGGAAGGCGTGGTCGTCGGCGGCAGTTCCGGCCGAATCCGGCGGAGGAGTGAGCGGGCCGGCAGTGACCACGGCACCATCGTCGGGCAAGGGTTCTTGCTCCGGTCGCAGATCGGAATCGGGAAGGCTCACGGACTTGGGCACTGCAGTGGGGTGCGATATTAGACACTATCGACCCACCCGGTTACATCTGAAACCGGGCAGGCCTCGCCAGGCCGGTGCGTGACCGGGGCACCTCGGCCGGCCGTCGACCGCCGCCCCCCTCCGCAGCAGCCGGGCATGCCGGAGCAGCGCGATAAAGGGATGGCCGCGCTCCTCGATCGCCGGCAGACGCGCGGACGATTCGAGCCGGACCGTCGTTTTCCCTGGCGCGCTCAGGCGCTCCCTCCACGCGGCGGCCAGGACCGCGTCGGCGGTGCGATCCTGGCGCAACGCCGGCCGCACGCCGGGCACGAAATGGCAGCCACGCGCAGACGGGCGGCGTCACCGTGGCGGCAGCAGCTCAGCTCCGTGCATGCCTGGTCCGATCCCCGCGCTTGTTACCCGTCGCCACTGGCACCCGGTGCACGCAGGCACCGAGGCGCGCAGCACTCAGCGCACTTCGGAAATCTCTACACCGTCCAGGCCCTGCGACAAGGTCTTGGCATCGCCACCCTGCGAGAGCTTGATGCGCAGGCGCACTTCGTTCTGCGAGTCGGCGTAGCGCAACGCATCTTCGTAGCTGATTTCGCCGGCCTGGTAGAGCTCGAACAAGCTCTGGTCGAAGGTGCGCATGCCCAGGTTGGTGGACTCCTTCATGATCTCCTTGAGCTTTTGGATCTCGCCGTCGCGGATGTAGTCCTGCACCAGCGGCGTGCCCAACATGATTTCCATCGCCACGCGACGGCTGCGGCCATCCGGGGTCGGAATCAGCTGCTGCGCGACCACGCCCTTGAGGTTGAGCGACAGATCCATCAATAGCTGGTTGCGGCGATCTTCGGGGAAGAAGTTGATGATGCGGTCCATCGCCTGGTTGGCGTTGTTGGCGTGCAGCGTACACAACACCAGGTGGCCGGTTTCGGCGAAGGCGATCGCATGGTCCATGCCTTCGCGGGTGCGCACCTCGCCGATCATGATCACGTCCGGCGCCTGGCGCAGGGTGTTCTTCAGCGCGTTCTCCCAGCTGTCGGTGTCGATGCCGACCTCGCGCTGGGTGATGATGCAGCCCTCGTGCTTGTGCACGAATTCGATCGGGTCTTCGATGGTGATGATGTGCCCGGTCGAGTTCTGGTTGCGGTAGCCGATCATCGCCGCCAGCGAGGTCGACTTACCGGTCCCGGTGGCGCCGACGAAGATGATGATGCCGCGCTTGGTCATCGACAGCGTCTTGATCACCGGCGGCAAGCTCAGCTCGTCCACGGTGGGGATGCGCGTTTCGATCCGGCGCAGCACCATGCCCACCTGATTACGCTGGTAGAAGCAGCTCACACGAAAACGCCCGACCCCGGACACGCCGATGGCGAAATTGCACTCGTGGGTCTTTTCGAATTCCTCGCGCTGCGACGGCGTCATCACGTTCAACACCAGATCGCGACTTTGCTGCGCGGTCAGCGGGGTCTGGGTAATCGGGCTGATCTTGCCGTGCACCTTGATCGCCGGCGGCATCCCCGAGGTGATGAACAGGTCCGACGCCTTCTGATGCGCCATCAGCTTGAGGAAGGAGGTGAAGTCGATGGTGCTCATGGCGTGCTCCTCTGGAGCAGGGATTCGGGAGTGGAGATTCGGGATTCGCAAGAGCGGGGTCCGGTCAGGGAACCGCCGTTGCGAATCCCCAATCCCGGCTACTCGAATATCCGCTTGTCCTTGGCGTACTCGCGGGCCTGGTTGCGCGTGATCAGGCTGCGCTTGACCAGGTCCTGCAGATGCTGGTCGAGCGTCTGCATGCCGTATTGCTGGCCGGTCTGGATCGAGGAATACATCTGCGCCACCTTGTCCTCGCGGATCAGGTTGCGGATGGCCGGGGTGCCGACCATGATTTCCCATGCTGCGGTACGGCCGCCGCCGACCTTCTTCAACAGCGCCTGCGAAATCACAGCGCGCAGCGATTCGGACAGCATCGAGCGCACCATCGGCTTTTCGCCGGCCGGGAACACGTCGATGATGCGGTCGATGGTCTTGGCCGCCGAGCTGGTGTGCAGGGTGCCGAACACCAAGTGACCGGTTTCCGCAGCGGTGAGCGCCAGGCGAATGGTTTCCAGGTCGCGCAATTCGCCGACCAGGATGATGTCCGGGTCTTCGCGCAGCGCCGAGCGCAGCGCTTCGTTGAAGCCGTGGGTGTCGCGGTGCACCTCGCGCTGGTTGATCAGGCACTTCTGCGAGGTGTGGACGAATTCGATCGGGTCCTCGACGGTGAGGATGTGGCCGTATTCGTTCTTGTTGATGTAGTCGATCATGCCGGCCAGCGTGGTCGACTTGCCCGAGCCGGTCGGGCCGGTCACCAGGATCAGGCCCTGCGGCTGATCGATCAGCTGACGGAAGATCGGCGGGCAGCCAAGGTCTTCCAGCGTCAGCACTTCGGACGGAATGGTACGGAACACCGCACCGGCGCCGCGGTTCTGGTTGAACGCATTGACGCGGAAGCGCGCCAGCGACGGAATCTCGAACGAGAAGTCGACCTCGAGAAATTCTTCGTAATCGCGACGCTGCTTGTCCGACATGATGTCGTAGACCAGCGCGTGCACCTGCTTGTGGTCCAGAGCCGGAATATTGATGCGACGGACATCGCCATCGACACGGATCATCGGCGGCAGCCCTGCAGACAGGTGCAGGTCCGATGCCTTGTTCTTGACAGAAAACGCCAATAGTTCAGCGATATCCATGCGCTGCTTTTCCCCTAGGCTGCGATTGGAAGGTACTCCCCGGCCGGCAGTATAGCGTTCTGGCTGCCGGCGGGAAGCGGCCTGTCGCCGGTTCAGGCCGGCCGCGACGCGTCTGGCTGAAACTGTTGCCTGCGCCCGGCTGCGGAACGGCCCAAGGCCGAATGGCTGGTGCGCGGTGGCATCAAGGACTTGCTGGCGAGCGCAGCGCTTGCCCGCGCGTAGCGGGTCGCACTGCCAGTCCATCGCCCCGGGCCTTGGTCGGGCTTGGAGACGGTTGCCCACCTTGCTTCCAGACACTCCTCTTAAACGCGCGCAGCGCCGGCGCATCGATCCAGGCGTCCGGCAGCCCCCAACTGGATGGAAGCGTCTGCGGGCGGCACTATAGCGCTCCCGCCTTCTCCGGAACGCCACGTGCCGGCTTCGTCGCTGCAACAGATTCTCGATGCCATCCACGCCGCAGCGGCCGCACAAGCGCGTGCCGACGTGCGGCTGCTGGCGGTCTCCAAGACCAAGCCGGCCGACGCCGTTGCCGCCCTGGCCGCGCAGGGCCAGCGCGCCTTTGGCGAAAACTACGTGCAGGAAGCCGACGCCAAGATCGCCCAGTTGCGTGCGTTGGATCTGGAATGGCATTTGATCGGCCACCTGCAATCCAACAAGGCCGAACTGGCGAGCCAATGCTTCGATTGGGTGCAGACGGTGGACCGCGCCAAATTGATTCCGCTGCTGGCGCGTCACCGCCCGGACGACCGCGCGCCGTTGAATGTATTGATCCAGGTCAACATCGACGACGAGGACAGCAAGCATGGGTGCGCACCCGAAGCGATCGACAGCCTGGCCGAAGCGATCGCCCTGCAACCACGCTTGCAGCTACGCGGACTGATGGCGATCCCTGCCCCGTTCCCCGATCAGGCACGACGCCAGGCTGCGTTTTCGCGCATGCAGGCGCTGTTCCAGCAGCTGCAGGCCCGTCATCGGCAGGTGGACACCTTGTCGATGGGCATGAGCTCGGATTTCGCCGAAGCGATCGCGGCCGGCGCCACCATGGTGCGGGTGGGCACGGCGTTGTTCGGCGCGCGCGGTCGGGCGCCGGACGCCTCTGCCTGATCGCATCGCCTCCCACATCGACTCGTCTTATTAAGGTGCTGCAATGAACACACCTGCTTCGTCCTCGCCCTCGTCTTCCGCTACGACGTCCATCGCCTTCGTCGGCGGCGGCAACATGGCGCGTAGCCTGATCGCCGGGCTGATCCGGCAGGGGGCGCCGGCTGCCAGCATCCGCGTGGCCGAGCCGGTGGCCGATCTACGCGAAGCCTTGGCGCGCGACTTCGGCGTGCAGGTCGTCGAGGATGCGCGCGCCGCTGTCGATGCGGCCACGACCTGGGTTTTGGCGGTCAAGCCGCAGATCTTGCCAATGGTGTGCACGCAACTGGCCGACCTTGCGCAGGCACAACAACCGCTGCTGGTTTCCATCGCGGCCGGCATCACCGCCACGCAGCTGCAGCGCTGGTCGGGCGGCGATATCGCCGTGGTTCGTGCCATGCCCAACACACCCGCCTTGCTCGGCGCCGGCGTCACCGGGCTGTACGCCAACGCGCGTGTGTCCGCGACGCAACGCCAACAGGCCACCCAACTGCTGGGCAGCGCCGGCGTCACCGTCTGGATCGACGACGAAGCGCAGATGGATGCGGTGACCGCGGTCTCCGGCAGCGGACCGGCCTATGTCTTCCTCTTGGCAGAAGCGATGGAAGCTGCCGCGCAAGCGCAGGGCCTGCCCGCCGCAACCGCGCGCACCCTGGTGCTGCAAACGCTGCTCGGCGCCGCACGCATGCTCACCGAATCGGGCGAACCACCGGAGGTCCTGCGTCGCCGCGTGACCTCGCCAAACGGTACGACCCACGCCGCCATCGAGACGTTCCAGGCCGGCGGCTTTGAAGCCCTCACCGCCCAGGCCATTGCCGCAGCGACCGAACGCGGCCGCAGTTTGTCCGCTGCCAATGGCTGATTGAAACGCGGCGGCGTCTGTATCTAGCGCATCGCGTGGCACCTTTGCGCGGCGCGCATGGCAAGACGAAAACGAATTCGAACATCTGCGCAAAGCGCCGCGCCAGCGCCTGGATCGCCGGAAGGTGGATGCAGGGCGATACGGCGCCGAAGGCTGCATCGCGCCCAAAAACCGATCTATTTGCCGCACATGCAACGCGCGTCCACGTTTGCAATCGATGGCAGCCATCTCGTCGGCGCGTGGCCCCCGTTACGTGCATCCCCCAAAACGGCTGGCCTTATCGGCTGGCTGCATCGTCCTCACGGATGCGCGTTGCGGCCTTTGCTCGCGCAAACGATCTGCTGCTGTGCGTCAGACCTGCAGCGAACGTGCGCATGGCACGGGCAAGCCGATGCGTTTTGTCCGTTTTTTCTGCCGCTGGTGAACGAATCCCCGTCGAAAGATGCTTTTTTCGTGCTGTTTCATCGTTTGCCTATTGGCGGCGCGCAGCAGTTGCCCTACATTTCGCGTTGCCGACTGGGTCGGCAGACCCAACACCACCAACGAATACGGAACACATCACTCATGGCAAAAACCGCCGCTAAGAAGGCTGCCCCCAAGAAGGCAGTGAAAAAGGTCGCCGCGACCAAGACCGCAAAGCCGGCCAAGGCCGCTGCCGCCAAGTCCGCTGCGCCCAAGCCGATCAAGGAAGCACTGAGCAAGACCGGCCTGGTCGCGCACATTGCCGAAAGCACCCAGTTGGCTCCGAAGGACGTCCGCGCCGTGCTGGCGTCGCTGGAAGCCACCGCACACGCATCGCTGAGCAAGAAGGGCGTCGGCAGCTTCACCATCCCGGGCATGCTCAAGCTGACCACCGTGCACGTGCCGGCCAAGCCGAAGCGCAAGGGCATCAACCCGTTCACCAAGGAAGAGCAGATGTTCGCCGCCAAGCCTGCGACCACCAAGCTCAAGTCACGTCCACTGAAGAAGTTGAAGGACGCGGCGCTCTAATCGAGCACGCATCCGGTATCACGAAGACGGCCTGCGGGCCGTCTTTTTTTATCGTCCCAGACAGTGCAGCACATACCGCTCATCGGCACTGCCCTACCCTGCATGCTGATTCGCCATCTGCAGGTGCCCGTGACCGGTCCGTCGAACACCCTGCCATCGTCGCCACGCCGAGCTTCCACACGTAGCCCCGCACGTCGGCTGCGCAGCATGGTTGTCTCCATTGCGCTGTTGTGCGTGCTGGCAGTAGCAACCCGCTGGGCCTGGCAGCTGCCAATCGCCCATCAGCTCCGTACCAGCTGGGAGCTGTCGCAAATGCCGCCACCTGCGCAGTTGCATGTGCCGGTGGAAGGCGTGCGTGCGCGACAGATTGCCGACACCTTTGGCGCACCCCGTGGCCGCGACCGCACACACGCGGGCGTGGATATCTTCGCGCCACGCGGTACATCGGTGGTGGCGGCAACGCGCGGCGTGGTCAGCGCCATCCGCGACCAGGGCCTGGGCGGAAAACAGGTCTGGCTCCTGGGTCCGGCGATGGAACGGCATTACTACGCGCATCTTGACGACTGGGCTGCCGGCCTAGCAGTAGGCGATGTGGTCGAGCCCGGCACCCTGCTTGGCAAGGTCGGCACCACCGGCAACGCGCGCGGCACGCCGCCACACCTGCACTATGGTGTCTATGGACGCAACGGTGCGTACGATCCGCTGCCGCTCCTGCGCAAACCCGCCGCACAGCCAGCAAACTGAGCACGTTGGAACACTGCGTCATGGGCCACCCTATCGAGACGGTTGCGTCCTGCGCCTATGGTGAGCACAGCCCAGAACGACGCGACCCATATGTCCCGCAAACGCTATCGCATCACGGTCACGCCCATCGAAAACGACGGCCGCCCTTGTGACGACCGCTGCACCATCGAATTCGAACAACGTTCGCGCGCCGACTGGATGCGGCTGCTCGAAGAACTACACCTGCGCCGCGATCTGAGCAGCGACGAATGCGCGGCACTGACCGTAGGCTCGCAATTGCTGGAAGACCTGGCGGCCCGCCCACGCGCGCAGCCCAGCGATGCACTGGACGCATTGCGTCCCAAACTGCAGCTACTGCTGGAACGCCTGCAGCGCGTGCACCCCGCCACCGGTGCCTGAAGACGCATCGCCGCACGTACCCGCTACACTGCGCACCTCGGGGATGGGGACGCGCCATGCGCTGGATGGGAATACTCGTTGTCGCAGCCGCACTTTCTGGTTGCAGCTGTCATCGCACTGGCGATCCGCAGGCAACCGACGCGTCGGCGACGCATGCTGCGAGCACATCGCGCCCTCTCGATAAGGGCACTGCCGGCACCACGACCGCATCACCCGCCCCTGCGGCCAATCCCACCGATGCTCTTGCGCTGGCCAACTACGCCCAAGCAAGCGCCACCGTTCAACGTTACCTCGGCGCGTTGCCGGGAACGGCGCGCGCGCAGGCCGATGCCTTATGGACCGGCGGCCGCCCTGCCCCGGTGCCGGACGACGCTGCCTTGCGCGCCATCGCCAACATCCAATCGATACGCATCAACAACGACCCGCCCATTGCGCTGGATCAGGCGCAGCCGCCACAGCGTATCGAAGTGCCGGTGCAATTGACGGTACGCACCACCACCGGCACGCAACGCCTGGTCGGCGCATACCGGCTGCAACCCCGCGCCGGTAGCGATGGCTGGGAAATCTATTCGGCTACGCTGCAACCGGTGTTGCGCTAACCCGTGGTTCACCGGCGCCGACTAAGGTGATGTCACATGTTGCCGGAGTCACCCGATGAAACTGCGTTCGCTTGCCGGATCCATGCTCGCCCTCGCCTTGGCAATGCCCATTACCAGCGCCTGGGCCGCACCGCAGATCCAGGGAAAACAGATCAGCGTGCAGGCCAGCGACCTGCAGCAGTATCTGGGTGGCCGCTTCCCGCAGACACACGACACACTGGGCGGGCTGATCGCAATGACGGTCAGCAACCCGGCGCTCTCGTTGCCGCCAGGCGATCGGCTCAAGATGGCGTTCGATCTTGCCGTGGCGACCGCGGGCGGCGCTCCTGCACCGGTCGGCAATGTGACCTTGACCAGCGCACTGCGCTACGACGTGGCCAAGCAGGGCTTCTATCTCGACCAACCCAGCATCGACGACTTCCGCCCCGCCCACGCGGGCGCAAAGCTCGACCACAGCACGCGGCAGCTGCTCAATACCTGGCTGGCCGACTACGCGCGCAAGGAACCGATCTACCGGATCGATCCGGCGATTGCGTCCGTGATGGGTGCGGTGCAGGTGGAATCGGTCGGCATTCAGAACGGGCGTGTGGCGGTCAACTTCAACCAGAACATCGAGCAGCTGGTGCCCGCGGCAGCGCTGTCCGGGAAGTAGGCCCGCGTGGGTTGGCGTCGATGGCGCAACCCACGCACCACTCCAAATTGAAAGGCCCGACGCACCTGCGCCGGGCCTTCTTGTTTCGAGCTGACACTGGCCAGTGAGGAGCCTATGCAGCCAAGGCCTCGGCCACTGCCGCGGCGAACGCAGGAATGTCGTCCGGTTTGCGGCTGGTAATCAGCTGACCATCGACCACCACTTCGGCATCCTGCAAGCGCGCGCCGGCATTGATCAGGTCCGTCTTGACCGACGGCCATGAGGTGATCTGGCGGTCGCGGACCAAGTCGCTTTCGAGCAACAGCCACGGTCCATGGCAGATCGCCGCCACTGGTTTTTGTGCGGTCGAAAACGCGCGAATGAATGCGATTGCCTGCTCATCGGTGCGCAGCGTATCGGGATTGAGTACGCCGCCAGGCAAGACCAGCGCGTCGTAGGATTCGGCTGTTGCCTGATCTAGCTGCCGATCGACCGTTACCGAATCGCCCCAATCTGTGTGATTCCAAGCGCGAATCTGTGCACCGTCGCCTGGCGCGATGACCTCGACCTTGGCACCCCAGCTTTCCAGCAGGCGCTTGGGCTCGGTCAGTTCGGATTGCTCGAAGCCATCGGTGGCCAGCACGGCAACCGTCTTGCCTGTAAGCGAATAAGACATATGGGGCTCCTCATAAAAAGAAGCCCAAACCTAGAAAGCGTGCCGTTGCGCACCTGTGAACCGATGTGTGCGTGGCGTCAGCGCCTGACGCCACCTTCATGCTCAGCGCTTGGGCTGCAGCATCGTTCCGGTGCAATTCTTCGAGCCGCAGCGGCATTCCCAAATTTTCTTCAGGCGTGGCGTGTGACGCTCGGCAAGGGTGATGCCGTAGTTATAGGTGAGCTCTTCGCCGGGTTTGATGTCGCGCTTGGCCTCGATGAAGATCTTGTCCTTGCGGCGGTCGTCGCCCTCGGCTTCTTCGATCACCGCTTCGCAATTAGGATCGCAGCTATGGTTGATCCAGCGCGCGACATTGCCTTCGTAGTTGGCATCCAGCACGTAGTCGTCGCTGAGCGTAAACAAGAAGGTATGCCCGCTCTCCACGTCGCCGGTGTCGTCGGCATCCACTTCGGCATGCGTGCGCAGCCGTCCCTTGTACTGAATGATGCGCTCGCCCTTGCGTAGCGGGGCGAGGGCGAACATGCCATTGCCGTGGATACGAGACTTGCGGGCGGCAACTTTGCGCGACATGTAGGGGTCCAGTGATGGGGCCGCTCATTGTGACCGCAGCGCGCCAATGCGCCAAGCACAAGCGCAGCGTGCACCGCAACGGGCCACGCTTGCCGGCGGCTGAACCGCGCCGTTGGCCCTGCCTTACTGGAAAGAGTACAATTTCGGTCCGCTTTCGGATTTCGTCTTCTCCTCCATGTTGCGCGTCACCAAACTCACCGATTACGCCACCGTCGTGCTGACCGTCCTGGCGGCACGCTGCGATCAGGTGCTCAGCGCAAGCGAGCTGGCCGAACAGGCCGGTCTGGAAGCGCCGACTGTCAGCAAGATTCTCAAGCCGTTGTCGCAGGCGGGCCTGGTTGAAGGCTTGCGCGGCGTGCACGGCGGCTACCGACTTGCGCGCGCCGCCAGCGACATCACCCTGGTGGAGATCGTCGAAGCGATGGAAGGTCCGTTGGCGATCACCGAATGCAGCCAGGACCACAGCCAGTGCGGTATCGCGCAGCGCTGTGGCGTGCGCTCGAACTGGCGCCTGATCAACGACGTGGTCGGCGATGCCTTGCGTCGCGTCACGCTCGCGCAGATGTTGCAGCCCCTTTCTCTCCCTGGCGACACCCGTCGGCGTTCCATCGCCGCACGCGTCGCGACCACCTGACCTGTAGGCAGCCCAATGGCCACCGAACTTGCTCCCCCACAGAACGCGCAGATCCTCGAACGGCTGGGTCGACGCTACGACGCCGGCTTCATCACCGAAATCGAATCGGACTCGCTCCCGCCCGGCCTGGACGAAGACGTCATCCGCGCGTTGTCGGCCAAGAAAGACGAGCCGCAATGGATGACCGACTGGCGTCTAGAGGCCTATCGCCATTGGCTAAAGATGCCGATGCCGGAGTGGGCGAAGCTGCAGATCTCGCCGATCGACTTCCAGGCGCTGAGCTATTACTCCGCGCCCAAGGGCCCGAAATACGCCTCGCTGGACGAGGTGCCCAAGGAATTGCTGGACACCTACGACAAGCTGGGCGTGCCGTTGCACGAGCGCGCCAAGCTGGCCGGCGTCGCCGTCGATGCGGTGTTCGATTCGGTCTCGGTCGGCACCACCTTCCGCAAGGAACTGGCCGAAAAAGGCGTGATCTTCTGTTCGATGTCCGAGGCCATCAAGGAGCACCCGGAGATCGTCAGGCAGTACCTGGGCAGCGTGGTGCCGGTGGGCGACAACTATTTCGCTGCGCTCAACTCGGCCGTGTTCTCCGACGGCAGTTTCGTGTTCATCCCCAAGGACGTGCGTTGCCCGATGGAATTGAGCACGTATTTCCGCATCAATGCCGGCCATACGGGCCAGTTCGAGCGCACCTTGATCGTGTGCGAAGACAAGGCCTACGTCTCGTATCTGGAAGGCTGTACGGCGCCCATGCGCGACGAGAACCAGCTGCATGCGGCGGTGGTCGAGCTGGTGACGCTGGAAGATGCAGAAATCAAGTACTCGACCGTGCAGAACTGGTACCCGGGCGATGAGGAAGGGCGCGGCGGCATCTACAACTTCGTCACCAAGCGTGCCGAATGCCGTGGCGCGCGCAGCAAGGTGACCTGGACCCAGGTCGAAACCGGCTCTGCGATCACCTGGAAGTACCCGTCGTGCGTGCTGATTGGCGACGATTCGGTGGGCGAGTTCCATTCGGTCGCGTTGACCCACCATCGTCAGCAGGCCGACACCGGCACCAAGATGATCCACATCGGCAAGCGCACCAAGAGCAAGATCGTCAGCAAGGGCATCAGCGCCGGGCGTGGCCAAAATACCTATCGCGGCCAGGTCAAGGTGGACCGCAATGCCGATGGTGCACGCAACTATACGCAGTGCGATTCGCTGTTGATCGGCAAGCAGTGTGGCGCTCATACCTTTCCCTATATCGAGGTGAAGAACCCGGGCGCCACCGTCGAACACGAGGCCACCACCTCCAAGATCAGCGACGACCAGCTCTTCTATTGCCGCGCGCGTGGCATCAGCCAGGAAGATGCGGTGTCGTTGATCGTCGACGGCTTCTGCAAGCAGGTGTTCCGCGAACTGCCGATGGAGTTCGCAGTGGAAGCCAAGAAGCTGCTGGAAGTCTCGCTGGAAGGCAGCGTCGGCTGACGCTGCCTTAGAGATTCGGCATTGGGGATAGGGAATTCGCAGAACCCCACACCGATGCCGACCGGCTGACTCGCTTTTACCAATCCCAAATTTCGAATCCCCAATCCCATGCTCAAGATCACCAACCTCCACGCCAGCATCGCCGGCAAAGACATCCTCAAGGGCCTGTCGCTGGACATCCAGCCCGGCCAGGTGCACGCCATCATGGGTCCCAATGGCGCCGGCAAATCCACGCTGGGCAATGTATTGGCCGGTCGAGACGGCTATGAGGTCAGCGCAGGCAGCGTGCAGTTCGACGGCAAGGATCTTCTCGACCTGCCGCCGGAAGAACGCGCCGCCGCTGGCTTGTTCCTGGCCTTTCAGTACCCGGTGGAAATTCCCGGCGTCAACAACACCTATTTCCTGCGCGCCGCGCTGAACGCGCAGCGTAAGGCGCGTGGCGAAGACGAGCTGGATTCGATGCAGTTCCTCAAGCTGGTGCGGCAGAAGCTGGCGGTGCTGCATCTGAAGGACGAGCTGCTGCATCGCGGCGTCAACGAAGGGTTCTCTGGCGGCGAAAAGAAGCGCAACGAGATCTTCCAGCTGGCCGTGCTCGAGCCCAAGCTCGCCATTCTGGACGAGACCGATTCCGGCCTGGATATCGATGCGCTCAAGAGCGTGGCCGACGGCGTCAACGCGCTGCGTTCGCCCGAGCGGTCGTTCCTGGTCATCACCCATTACCAGCGCTTGCTCGACTACATCAAGCCGGACGTGGTGCATGTGCTGGCCGAGGGCCGCATCGTGCAGAGCGGCGGCCCGGAACTGGCCCTGGAACTGGAAAAGCACGGTTATCACTTCCTGAAAGACCGCGTGGTTCCCGAGGTTGCCGCCTGATGAGTGCCCTGCTCGACTCCCTGGCGCGCGGGTTCAGCGGCAGTGATGCACGCCGCGCCGAGCTCGATGCCGCCCTGCAGACCGGCCTGCCCGGCCCACGTGCCGAGGCCTGGAAATACACCTCGTTGCGGCAGCTGGAACGGCGCAGCTTTCAGCCCGCCCCGTTGGTCCCGACGCTGGTGGATGCCGCCGCGCTGGACGACATCCCTTCGCCACGCCTGGTCTTGGTCAATGGCCGCCCGTCCGAGGCGCTCAGCGATCTGTCCACGTTGCCGGAAGGCGTGCAGTTGGACACCCTGTCTGCATCGTTGGCTGCAAGCGACCAGGCGCAGCAGTTGCTGGGCCGCCGCTTCGACGGCAGCGACGAGGTCTTTGCGCGCCTGAATGCCGCGCTTGCCGACGAAGGCGTGCTGGTACGCGTGCATGCCGGCGCGCAGATCGAGCTGCCACTGCATTTGGTGTTCGTCGGCGTGGCCGGCGAGCAGGATCTGTCGTGGCATCACCGCCATCTGATCGAATTGCGTGCCGGCGCTGCGCTGCAGGTAATCGAGCATCACCTGCATGTCGGCGACGCCGCGCATCTGGAGAACAGCGTGATGCACGTGCATCTGGCACAGGGCGCAGCGCTGTCGCACGCGCGCGTGCAGGCCGGCAGCGCACATGCGACGTCGCTGCTGCGCACCGACGCGGTGCTGGCGCGCGACGCGCGCTACCAGCGTGTGGACCTGGAGCTAGGTGCCGGCCTGTCGCGGCACGAGCTCAACGTGCGCCTGGAAGGCAACAACGCCCAGCTCACCGCCAATGGCGTGCTGCTCGGCAACGGCCGCCGGCATGTGGACACGCGGCTGGGCATCGAGCATATCGCGCGCGACACCGCCTGCGAACTGGTATGGCGCGGTGTGGGCGCGGACCGCAGCCGCGTGGTCTTCCATGGTGGCATCCGCATCCGCGCAGGCGCCGACGGCACCGATGCACGGCTGTCCAACAAGAATCTGCTGCTGTCGTCCAATGCCGAAATCGATACCCAGCCGGTGCTGGTGATCGATGCCGACGAGGTGCAGGCCGCGCATGGCGCCACGGTGGGCCAGCTCGACGACAACGCCTTGTTCTACCTGCGCTCGCGCGGCTTGCCGCAGCAACAGGCGCAGCGCCTGCTGAGTGCCGCGTTCTGTCACGAACCCTTGCGCGTGCTGCCGGCCGCCTTGAGCGCCGTGCTGGCGCTGCAACTGGACCGTGCATTGAATTCGGCGGGCGTGGCATGAACGTGTCCGCCGTTCCGCCCAGCGCAACGCCCGACTGGGACCGCGTGCGCCTGGATTTCCCGCTGCTGATGCGGCAGGTGCATGGCAAGCCGCTGATCTATTTCGACAACGCGAACACCGGGCAGAAGCCGCTGCAGGTGATTGCCGCCACCGACGAGTTCTACCGCCGCCAGAACGCCAACGTAAGCCGTGCCGTGCATGCGCTCGGCAGCGAGGCGACCGACGCGTTCGAGGGCGCGCGCAACAAATTGGCGCGTTTTCTCAACGTCCGCGCCGATGAGCTGGTGCTGTGCAGCGGCACCACCTTCGCGATCAATCTGGTGGCGTATTCGTGGGCATTGCCGCGGCTGGGCGCCGGCGATGTGATCCTGATTTCGCGCATGGAGCACCATGCCAACATCGTGCCGTGGCAGTTGGTGGCCCAGCGTACCGGCGCCACCATCCGCGTGGCCGACATCACGCCCGATGGCGCGTTGGATCTGGATGGCTTGCGCAAGGCGATGACACCTGACGTCAAACTGCTGGCGATCACCCACGTGTCCAACGTGCTGGGAACGGTCAACCCGGTACGCGAGATCTGCCGCGAAGCGCGCAAGCGCGGCATCGTCACCATGGTGGACGGCTCGCAGGCGGCACCGCATCGGCGCATCGACGTGGCCAGCATCGGCTGCGATTTCTACGCCATCACCGGGCACAAGATGTGCGGCCCCACCGGCACCGGCGCACTGTGGGCACGTCGCGAGCATCTGCAGGCGATGCCGCCGTTTCTGGGCGGCGGCGAGATGATCAAGGAAGTCAGCTTCGAGAACACCGTCTTCAACGATGCGCCGCATAAGTTCGAAGCCGGCACGCCCAACATCGCCGGTTTCGTCGGCCTGGGTGCGGCAGTGGATTACCTGGAATCGATCGGCCTGGCGCACGTGGAAGCACGCGAAGCCGAACTGCTCGCCCACTTCACCGAAGAACTGCAACGCATCGACGGCCTGCGCATCTTCGGCACCACGCCCGACAAGGCCGCGGTGGTGTCGTTCCTGATCGACGGTGCACACGCGCACGACCTGGCCACCCTGCTCGACCTGGAAGGCGTCGCGGTGCGCTCGGGCCAACACTGCGCGCATCCGCTGCTGCAGTACTACGGCGTCGCCGCCACCTGCCGCGCGTCACTGGCGTTCTACAACACGCACGACGAAATCGAACGCTTCGTCGCCGCGTTGGTGAAGGTGCGTCGACTGTTGGGCTGATGGGAATCGGGAATCGGGAATGGAGAATCGAAAGAGCGGTTCTCCCGAACGCCGGTGGCATGCGATGCATGGAACACGGCTCATCGGGCAGCGCAGCGCTTCCCCCATTCCGCATTTCCCATTCCCGATTAAACTGTGCCCATGCAGACCACCACTTTCCGCACCGCCACCGTCGTTGACATCGACGCCCTCGTCCTGCTGGTGACCTCGGCCTATCGCGGCGACAGCAGCCGCGTGGGCTGGACCACCGAGGCCGATATTCTCGAGGGTGCGCGTATCGATCCGGCCGTGCTGCGCGACGATATCCTGCGCGAACGCAGCCTGGTGCTGGTGGTCGAACAGGATGGGCGTCTGGTGGCCTGTGCGCACATTGCCGATGACCACGGCGCCGGGTATTTCGGGATGTTTGCGGTGGATCCTTCGCTGCAGGGCAGCGGGCTCGGCAAGACGCTATTGGCCGAAGCCGAGCGCCTTGCACATCGCCAATGGCAGCTGCCGGTGATACGCATGACCGTCATCGATGTGCGCGATGAACTCATCGCCTTCTACGAACGGCGTGGGTATCGTCGCACCGGCATCGTCAAACCCTTCCCGTATGGCGACGAGCGCTTCGGCATTCCGCTGCGCCAGGATCTGCGTTTTGAAGTGCTGGAAAAGCAGTTGAACGGGCCAAGCCCGTGAGCGACACCTGGACCTTCGTCTGTGCCAGCGATGCGCTGCTGCCCGGTGAAATGCAGACCGTCTGGGACGAGGTCACCGATACGCCGATCGTGGTGTTCAACCTCGATGGCGCCTTGTACGCGCTGGAAGACCGCTGCAGCCACGAAGACTACGAGCTGTCGCCTGGCAGCTTCGATCCGGTAGCCGGCACCATCGAATGTCAGTTGCATAGCGCGCGCTTCGATGTCCGCGACGGCCGCCCTCTGTGCGCGCCTGCCTACACGGCCGTGCCCAAATTCCCGGTCAAGCGCGAACACGACGGCATCTGGACCCGCGACGATCGTTGAAGCGGGAGCGTTGCAGCGACGGTGCCGATGCACGGCGCCACGCATCGCAGCGTCTGCCACCGACTGGCAGATATTGCAAAGAAGAATGATTTGCATTTAAGATCGTATCCTTAAGGCCTTCTTAACAACTGGCCTGCCTGCGATCCCATGCACCCAGCCCCGCTCGACGCCTGCCCCGCTCGTTCGCCTCGCCTGCGCGCCCTTGCGCAGCGCCTCGGCTTGCCTGGCCCGGGCGGCTGTCGGCGCAGCGCTTCGGGTTAGCCGGCGCAGCATCCACGCATTCCATCCCGCATCCGCCAAGCCATCGCCAGGTGGGAGCCTCGCATCCTCCTTGAGACCTTCCATGACGCCTCGCATTTCCCCGCTCGCTTCGGCCGTGTTGCTGACGCTGTCCGCCCCCGCTTTCGCCCAGCCCGACGATGTGTCGGCGCCTCCAGGGGCGGTGGATCTGGATGCGATCCGGGTGCAGCAGGAACGTGCGCAGAAGCCGTCTTCGCCCAAGTACACAGAAGCCCTGCGCGACACGCCGCAGACCATCACCGTGGTCACCAAGCAGACCATGGACCAGCAGAATCTGCTGTCGCTGCGCGATGTACTCAGCACCCTGCCCGGCATCACCTTCGGTGCGGGCGAAGGCGGTGGCGGCTACGGCGACAGCATCAACCTGCGCGGCTTCACCGCCAGCAGCGACATCACCACAGACGGCGTGCGCGACAGCGCGCAGTACAGCCGCAGCGACACCTTCAACCTCGAATCCGTCGAGCTCATCAACGGCGCCAACTCGGCCATGTCCGGCGCAGGCTCGGTCGGTGGCAACATCAACCTGGTCACCAAGACCGCCGGCCAGGGCAACTTCACCAACGTCATGATCGGCGGCGGCAGCGACCGTTACGGCCGCCTCACTGCCGATAGCAATTACGACTTCGAAAACGGCACCGCCGTACGCTTGAATGCGATGGGCCACACCCAGGACGTGCCGGGCCGCGACGAAGAATTCCGTCACCGTTGGGGCGTTGCGCCGTCGGTGGCCTTCGGCCTGGGTTCGGACACGCGCTTTACGCTGAGCTACTTGCACCAGCACGACAACAACCTGCCGCAGTATGGCGTGCCGTTCGCGCTCAGCCCGTTCAACGATGGCCCGTTGCCGGGCGTGGACCGCGAAACCTATTACGGCTATCGCAATGTGTCGCGTCAGGAGATCGACGTGGACATGCTCACTGGCGTGCTGGAAATGGACTTCGACGACAACGTCAAACTGCGCAGCCTGGCGCGCTTGCAGCGTGTGGATCAGAGCACCACCGCCACCGCACCTGAGGGCACCTGGTGCCTGGCCAACAACACCAATGCTTACACCGGCCGCGCGTGCGTGGGCCAGCCGCCGTCGACCTGGAACCCGAACAGCGGGCCACGCGGACTGGTGCGCGACACCGAAAACTTCATCGCACATAGCCAAACCGATCTGACCACCACGCTGCACACCGGTGCAATCGAACATCGCGTGGTCGCCGGCGTCGCCTTCAGCAAGGAAGATTTCGAACTGGATAGCGGTTCGCTCTTCCGCAACGCCGACGGCTCCACCACCGGCATCACCTACCCGCTGCAGTCGTTCGACAACCCTTACAACATCTGGACCGGCCCGCAGAACTATTTCCGCACTGGCCGCAGCAAGGGCAGCCTGACCAACCAGGCGGTGTACCTGTTCGACACGCTGCAGTTCAACGAGCAATGGATGCTCAACCTGGGCGGCCGCTACGAGCACAACGAAGGCGACACCACCACCTATACCGTCAACGCTACCGGCAGCATCACCGGCGTGGCCGCAGGCTTCCCGGCCGGCAGCAAGGACGATCTGTTTTCCTATCGCGCCGGACTGGTGTTCAAGCCGGTCGACAACGCCAGCCTGTATCTGTCCTATGCAAATGCGAAGACGCCATCCAAGGCCTCGGTCAACGGCTCGTGCACGCCGATTGCCACCTCCACCGTGGGTGCCAACTGCAATGTCGAACCGGAAACCGCGGTCAATCTCGAACTGGGCGGCAAGTGGGACGTGTTGGACGAGCGCCTGGCGCTGACCGCCGCGGTGTTCCGCAACGAACGCGAGAACTACAAGGTCAACAGCGGCGACCCGCTGGTCCCCGAGCAGGTACTGGACGGCAAGGCACGTGTGGACGGCATTGCGCTGGGCGCGGCCGGCTACCTGACCGAGCGCTGGTCCCTTTTCGCCAACTACACCTTCCTGGACAGCGAAGTGCTGCAGAGCGTGTCCAATCGCACCGCCAGCCTGACAGGCGACCCCATCGCCGGGCGCGAACTGGTGCAGACCCCGCGTAACGCCGGCAATCTCTGGACCACCTACCAGCTCAACCAATGGACCTTCGGCTACGGCGTCAACTATCAGGGCAGCTTCTATCCGAACAACACCTCGACCGCGGTCTACCGCAAGACCGACGCCTATTGGGTGCATCGCGCCATGGTCGGCCTGCGCGTCAATGCGTGGCTCAGCCTGCAGTTGAACGTCAACAACCTGTTCGATAAGGAGTACTACACCAGCATCCGCAACAACCTCACCGTCAACGCCGCAGGAACCGTCACGGCGGGCAGCGGTTGGGCGTTGCCGGGTGACGGCCGCTCGGCAGTGTTGAACGCCACCTTCAGCTTCTAACCCTCAGGCACGCCGTGCGCGCTGCGCGGGCGACGTGGAGACCACCGCATGTTGTTGCCCATCCCCGATGTGCTCAGCCCCGCGCAACTCAGCCAGCTGCGCACGCAGCTGGACGTGGCCGACTGGGCAGACGGCCGCATCACCGCCGGTCACCAGTCGGCACAGGCCAAGGACAATGCGCAGTTGCCCGAAGACAGCGCAGTTGCACGCGAGGCCGGCGCGCTGGTGCTGGAGGCACTCGCACGCAGCAGCACGTTCTTTTCGGCAGTGTTGCCGCGCAGGATCTATCCGCCACTGTTCAATCACTACAGCGGCGGGCAGTCGTTCGGCTATCACGTGGACAATGCGGTGCGGTACGACCGCAGTCGTGGCGGCGCCGAAGCGGTGCGCACCGATGTCTCGGCCACGCTGTTTCTCAGCGACCCGGACAGCTACGACGGTGGCGAGCTGGTCATCGAAGACACCTATGGCACGCAGTCGGTCAAGCTGCCGGCCGGGCATCTGGTGATCTATCCGGGCACGAGTCTGCACAGGGTCATGCCGGTCACACGTGGCGCGCGCGTGGCGTGCTTTTTCTGGACACAAAGCATGCTGCGCGACGCCGCGCAGCGCCGCCTGTTGTTCGAGCTGGATGTTTCGATCCGCCGCCTCACCCAGGACACGCCCGGGCATCCCTCATTGATCCAGCTCACCGGCGTGTATCACAACCTGCTGCGGCAATGGGCCGATGTCTGAGCCGGCGCTGGACATCGCGCAGCTGAGCGCATTGCTGCGCACGCAGCCGGAACAGGCACGTGCGCGCTTGCACAAAGCCGCTACGAACCATGACGTAGGCGCACAATTGCTGCTCGCGCAGATGTACGCCGAAGGACGCGGCATTGCCGCAGATCCGGCTGCAGCGATGCTGTGGTACGAAGTGGCCGCCAACGCAGGGGGTGCGGAGGCGATGAACCAGCTGGGCCGCTGCCATGAACTCGGGTTCGGCACCGCCATCAACGCGGTGCTGGCCGTGCTGTGGTATCGCCGCGCCGCCGAACACGGCCTGGCATGGGGCATGTACAACCTGGCGCACATGTACGCCTCCGGGCGCGGCGTGGCGCAGGACCACGCGCAGGCATTGGCGCTGTACCGCCGCGCGGCCGAAGCCGGGCATGCCAAGTCGATGAACTTCCTGGCGCGCTATCTCGACCAGGGCCTGGCCTGCGCTGCAGACCCTCTGGCCGCATGCGTGTGGTACCGCCGCTCTGCCGAAGCGGGCGATTTCCGCGGCCAGGCCGGTTACGCCACCCTGCTTGCCGACAGCGGCGAGCTGGATCAGGCCGAGACATGGATGCGCCGCGCCATCGCAGGTGGCCACGCCGGCTTTCTGCAACAGCTCCCACCACTGCTGGCCGGCGCGCGCCATCCGCGCCTGCGCGCCTTGCTGCACGAGGTGGCTGCACGGCAGCGGCAACTGCAGCCCCGCGTTCCCGAAGATGTGGCCTGAGCGCAGCATGTCGACCTCAGACCACGCTCGCCTCGCCAGCGCGCAGCAACGCCGCGGCTTCTGGCTGCGCATGCTGCATCAGTGGCACTGGATCAGCTCGGCGCTGTGTCTGATTGGCATACTGTTGTTCACCGTCACCGGGCTGACCTTGAATCACGCCGCGCGCATCGAAGCCAGCCCATCGACCGAACAACGCACGCTGACGCTGCCACCCGCGCTGCTGCAGACGCTGGGCAACCGGCAGGACGGCAATGCACCGCTGCCGCCGCGCGTGGCGCAATGGCTGGGGCGCGAGCTCGATATCAGCATCGGCACGCGCAACGGCGAATGGTCGGCGGACGAGGTGTATGTCGCGCTGCCACGCCCCGGCGGCGACGCCTGGCTGAGCCTGGACCGCCGCACCGGCGCGATCGAATACGAACGCACTGCGCGCGGCTGGGTCGCCTATCTCAACGATCTGCATAAAGGCCGCAATGCCGGGCCGGCCTGGGGCTGGTTTATCGATGTCTTTGCGATCGCCTGCCTGGTGTTCTGCATCACCGGCCTGTTCCTTCTCCACCTGCATGCACGGCAGCGGCACATGACCTGGCCGCTGGTCGGCCTTGGCCTGCTGATTCCGCTGTTGCTTGCCCTGCTGTTGGTCCACTGAATCTTTCTACCGGAGACGATCATGCGCGCCACATTGACCATCGCCTTGAGCGGCCTGCTCGCCATGCCGGCGTATGCCGCCACACTCGACATCAACGTCGAAATCCCCAAGCTCAACGTCGCCGAATACCACCGCCCGTATGTCGCGGTCTGGCTGGAAGGCGCAGATCAGAAGGTCGCCGCCAATCTGGCGGTCTGGTATCAATCCAGGGACACCGCCGAAGGCCACGGCACCAAATGGCTGCCGGATCTGCGCCAGTGGTGGCGCAAGAGCGGCCGCACCCTGAGCGTGCCGGTCGATGGCGTCACCGGTCCCACCCGGCCGGCCGGCGCGCATGCGCTGTCGTTTTCCGATAGCAAGGGCGCATTAAAGTCGCTGCCGGCGGGGCAATACACGCTGGTGGTGGAAGCCGCACGCGAAGTTGGCGGCCGCGAACTGGTCAAGCTGCCTTTCACCTGGCCGGCGACGTCCGCGCAGACGGCCAAAGCCAGCGGCAGCAGCGAGCTCGGTGCGGTCAGTCTGGTTGCAAAGCCCTGACCGCTGCGTTGGCGCTCGCAGCGCTCTCCAGCGCGTGGATTTTTCAGTGCACACCTCGCGTTGCGGCAACGCGTTTTGTCTAACGCCTGGCGCTTTCCACGCATCCAGACAGCGTTGCAGTCTCGCGCTGATCCTACATGCGCCCCATCGTTGTCATCGTCTTTCAAGGAGTTGTCATGAAACGTTCGCTCGTCCTGGTTGCCCTGCTTGCCACCCTGCCGCTCAGCGCACTTGCCCATAAGGCCTGGTTGCTGCCATCGCAGACCGTCATCGCTGGCGACGCGCCGTGGATCACCGTGGATGCTGCCGTCTCCAACGACCTGTTCTACTTCAATCACGTGCCGCTGCGGCTGGACAACCTGAGCATCACCGCCCCCGATGGCAGCGCGCTCAAGCCGGAGAACCCGGCCACCGGCAAGTACCGCAGCGTGTTCGACCTGCAGCTCGCCCAGCCCGGCACCTACAAGCTCGCCATCGTCAACGCTGGCCTGTTCGCCAGCTGGAAAGAGGACGGCAAACCCAAGCGCTGGCGCGGCAACGAAGCCAGTTTCGCCACCGAAGTGCCGAAAGACGCCAAGGAACTGCAGGTCTCGCAATCGCTCAGCCGCGTGGAAACCTTCGTCACCCGCGGCGCACCGACGACCAGCGTGTTCAAGCCCAGCGGCAAGGGCATCGAGCTGATTCCGGTCACCCATCCCAATGACTTGGTCGCCGGCGAAGCCGCGCAGTTCACCCTGCAGCTGGACGGCAAACCGGCCGCGGGACTGGAGATCGACATCGTGCGCGGCGGCACCCGCTATCGCGATGCGCAGAACGAGATCAAGCTCAAGACCGATGCCAAGGGCGGCTTCAGCGTCACCTGGCCGGCAGCGGGCATGTACTGGCTGGAAACCACCAGCGAAGACACCAAGACCTCGCTGCCGCAAGCCAAGCAACGTCGCCTGGGCTATGTCGCCACGTTGGAAGTGCTGCCGCAATAAGCGCAGCGCACAAAGACCACAGCGCTCGCCGCCAGGCGGGCGCGGCCAACGCGCGCTGCGGGGAGTATCTTTCGCACACACTGGTTTTTGCGCTGTTCCACGCACGGACGGCTGATCGTGACGCTCTTGGCCTCAAGCTGTCCCGCACGGCAGCAAGGGCACATTTGCTGCATGCTGCCGCTTCCCGCCCCCATCCGATCACGCCATGCCCGCAGCGCCTTCAGACCACGACATCGCCACCCTGGGGGGGCGCAGCATGGGCACCACCTGGAGCGTGAAGCTGGTGGCGCCGCGCGGGCGCGACCTGCATCCGCTGCACGCATGTATCCAGGCCGCATTGGATCGCGTCGTCCAGCAGATGAGCACCTGGGAACCCGAATCGGATATCAGTTGCTACAACCGTGCCAGGGCGGGTCATTGGCAGACGCTGCCTGTCGAGTTTCATACGGTGTTACGCGCCGCGCTGGACATCGCCCAGGCCAGCGGCGGTGCCTTCGATCCCACGATCGGTCCAATGGTGGAGCTGTGGGGCTTTGGCGCCTCAGGCGGCCGACGACGGGTGCCCACGCGCGAGCAGATCGGGCTGGCCGGCTTGCGTTGCGGCTGGCAGCGCCTGGATCTGCACGGCATGCGCGTGCTGCAGCCTGGCGCAGTGGCGCTGGATCTTTCGGGAATTGCCAAGGGATTTGGCGTGGACTGCGTACACCACGCGCTGGTGCAGGCCGGCATCGCGAGCGCTTTGATCGAGGTCGGCGGCGAATTGTTCGGATACGGCCGTAAACCCGACGGCAGCGCGTGGCGCGTGCTGGTGGAATCCGCGCCCGACGAAGATGCCGGCGCGGCATTGCCGGCACGCGTTCTCGCGCTGGATGGGCTGGCAGTGGCTACCTCCGGCGATCGCTGGCACCGCTTCGACGCCGACGGCATCCGCTATGCGCACACGTTCGACCCGCGCACCGGCGTACCGGTGCCGCATGCGCCTGCCGCCGTCACCGTGCTCGCACACGATGCGATGCATGCAGATGCGTGGGCCACGGCAATGACGGTGCTCGGCGTAGATGACGGACTCGCCCATGCACGCACTGCGCATCTGGCGGTGCGCTTCCTGTCGCGCAACAACGGTGCGCTCCACGAATCGATGAGCCCTGCCTTCGAACAGCATCTGGGCGCATCATGCGCCTAGCAATGTCACTCGCCTGGGTCGGCAACGGCATGGTAATGCTCGTATTGGCGGCGCTGCTCGCATGGTTCGGAAGCCTGCATGGCGGCGCGTGGTGGAGCCCACCGACGCCGCACCGCTGGCAATTGGCGGCATTGGGCACGGTGGCGTACGCCGCATTGTGCGTACTCGTCGCATGGCGCTCATCCAACTACGTTACCGCGCAACACAGCCACGGCGACGGCGACGGCAATGGCGTATTGATCGCCTGGGCAAGCCAGACCGGATTCGCGCGCGAACTGGCCGAACGCAGCGCTGCCGCTTTGCAGTCGGCCGGGGTGGGCGCTGATGCACTGCCGATGGACGCCGTGGATGCCAGCCAGCTCGCGCGTGTGGCGCGGTTGTTGTGCATCGTCAGCACCACCGGCGAAGGCGATGCACCCGACCATCTGCAGGCCGCCGAGTACCGCTGGCTGACCGCTGATGGCCAGGATCTGGCCGCACTCCGCTACGCCGTGCTGGCGCTGGGCGACCGGCGTTACGCGCAGTTCTGCGCATTCGGCCGGCGCCTCGACGATCGCCTGCAGGCGCGCGGTGACACACGCTTGTTCGCGCGCATCGAGGTCGACAACGCTGACCCGCGTGCGTTGCACCAATGGCAGCGACAACTGGCCGAACTGGCGCCCGCGCTCGCGACGCAGCCGCATTGGAGCGTACCGACCTACGCAGCCTGGCAACTGCGCGAGCGCGTCCAGGTCAATCCCGGCAGTGCCGGCGCGCCGATCTATCGGCTGCGGCTGACGCCTTGCGATGGCCAATTACCCACGTGGAAAGCAGGCGACATCGCCGAGATCGCGCCACACCATCCACCTGCCACGGTGGACGCCTGGTTGCGCCGGCATCGCTGCGATGGCGCGCAGTCTATCGACAACCGCATGCTGCGCGACTGGCTCAGCGGCGCGCAGCTTCCTGCCGATCTGGCTGTCGGCAGGGAGAAAAATGCAGCCCCATCCCGAAAAGCAGCCGAACAAGCAGCTGCGACGGTAGACGCGGAAATCGCCGCATGGGTGGATGTGGCGCTGGCCGCAGGCAACGCAACCGAAGAGACGAAGGCACAGGCGACTGCGACGATGGGTACAGCTTCCGGGATCGGCACCGCATCGCCACTGGACGTTGAAACGCTGGTGCGCAATCTGGTCGCCCTCCCGCATCGCGACTACTCGCTCGCCTCGATCCCCGAAGAAGGTCAGATCGAACTATTGATACGCGAACACCGCCACAGCGACGGCAGCCTGGGCCTGGGCAGCGGCTGGCTGTGCGTGCATGCTCCGATCGGCGCACCGATTGCATTGCGCCTACGCAGCAATCCCGGCTTCCACCCGCCGGCTCCCGATCGGCCCATGCTGCTGATCGGCAACGGTACCGGCATCGCCGGCCTGCGCGCGCATCTGCGCGCACGTATCGCTGCCGGAGCGCGGCGCAACTGGTTGGTGTTCGGCGAACGCAGCGCTGCGCACGATGCGCTCTACGCCGAGGAACTGCAGCACTGGCAACAAGCCGGCTGGCTCGAACGTCTGGACCGCGTGTACTCGCGCGATCAGGATCAACCCGCACGCTATGTGCAGCACGCACTGAGTGCGGCCGCCGCCGAGGTGCGCGTATGGGTCGAGCAAGGTGCCTGCCTCTATGTGTGCGGCAGCCTTCGCGGCATGGCGCCAGAGGTAGACCATGCGCTAGACAATATCCTGGGTGCATCGGTCAGACAGCAACTGATACACGACGGCCGCTACCGACGCGATGTGTACTGATGATCCGCGTCACCCGCGCCGCTGAACCTTTCATACCACTAATCGGCCAGACACGCGTCGACGCCACGGTTTGCATTTCGTCCAGCACGCCTGCGACATAGGACACCGTCCGCTCGCGACCCAAAAGCACGGGCTACAAACCGCGGGCAGACGCACATCCAAGATATCCGGACCGCACACAACCAGCAGGGGCTTGCGCCGCTGACCGATCCGCCGCGGGCAGGACCAAGTAGCGGTGTCCGTCAGGCTCAAGGTTCCAGCAACGGACTCACCCGGATCGCCAACAACTCGCCGCCACCGTCGAGCACGTAACGGGTGCGCGTCGCTGCGCTCAGCCACGCGGTATCGCCAGCGGCCAACGACGGCAAACCGCTATCGCGCCCGAAACTCGCCTGGCCGGCAAGCAGATGAATCGCCCAGGCGCTACCCGGGTCGGCAAAGAACAACATGGTGCCGACCAGCGGACGATGCAGCAGCTCGGTCCGCAGCAAATCGCGCCGCCACATCAGGTTGAAATCCTGGGTAGGACCGTCCAGCAGCACCGCCTCAACCGCATCTTCGCCGGCAAATCGCACGCGTTGATAGGGCGGCACTAAGTCGACACGCCTGCTGCGGGAAGCGTTGGCAACGACGCGCTCACCAGCGCTCAGCGATCCATCGACAGCAGCATGCTCGCCGACACTCTCTGCGCCACTAGCGTCTGAACCCATCCCCTTCCAGGCATCCGCAGCGGTTTCGGTTTCGGCATTCTCGGTGCTGACGTTCGCACGAGCGCCAGCACTGCCACTAGCACTAGCACTGGTACCGGCTTCGGCTTCGGCTTCGGCTTCGGCTTCGGCTTCGGCTTCGGTTTCGGTTTCGGTTTCGGTTTCGGTTTCGACATCAGCATCGCCACTGCCGAACGTCAAACGCATGCCACTACCCCGAAGCAGCACCAACTCACGATCGATGCCCGGGAATGCAGAGAACGCGGCATCCTGCTCGATTTCGGCAATCGACAGCCGCAATGCCCACTGCGCCTTATCGCCCAGACGCAGGATCTCTCGGGTCCAACCCAACTGATTGCGCCACCGCTCACGGCGGTATTCATTGGCCGGAATCACCCGGCTGCTCAGGTCTGTCAGCTGCATCGGCGCATTGTGCCTGAAGCTCGCGCCCCGAGGTCAGGCCGTAGTTTGCCGCTTCGTCTGCCTTTATCGGCAAGACGCATAGCCAGCGACCTGAACATCTGGAAGCGGGCTAACGACACGATGCGGGCTCGACCGGTGTTCGCTACGCATGAGTCACTCGAACACGTCGAGGCTTTGCAGCGCAGTCGATATCCGACTGAAGACCACCCGCTGGTTTTGCTGTCAACCTGACAGCACCCTGGCAATGCGCGATCCCAAGATCTTCAGAGACCCAAACGAAAAACGCCCGGCTGCACATCCAAGTGCAACACCGGGCGATTCCACGTCCTTGTCGGCTTCCAGCCATCCCCCGGACATCCTGTCCAGTTAGGTTGCGGCCACGCATCCTCGCGTCGAACCGTATCTCGGATCCCTTCCCCTTAACGCCGTCCCACCGGTTTCACCGCCGCCCCCTTGGCAGCCTTCTTGGCTGGAGCCATCGTGGCTCCAACTTCGATCAGGTCGCGATTCCGTTCGACCGTCTTGAGTCCGATGCCCTTGACCAGTGCCAGTTCCTCGGCACTTTTGAAGGGACCGTTTGCCTGACGGTGCTCGACGATTGCCTCGGCTTTTGATCGCCCGACATTCATCAGCACCTTGTCCAATTCCTCAGCAGACGCGGTGTTGATATCGACCTTATCGAGTGCATACGCATTCGAGGACAACAGCAACGCCAGTAGCAGGGACTTCAGGACTACGGTAAATGACTTCATTGCAACGCTCCTTGTGGCTTGGGTGATGGTCCTAGCCAGCATTCCTGCCAGCGGAGCCAGTGTCCCGCGCCACATGCAGCAATCCTATCGCCAACGAACTTTTCACACAGCCGGTGAACTGCGCGCCGCCTTGTAGGGAAATACCTACCCCCCAAGGCGGGCGTAGAATGTCCGGCTACGTCACGCATTCGGAGCCTCCATGGACAGCGCCAAGATCGACCAATTCGTCAGCGACACCTGGGACCGCGAGATCGTCCCGCAACTGGTCGATTACATCCGTATTCCCAACAAGTCGCCGATGTTCGATGCCGATTGGGTGGCCCATGGCTATATGGAGCAGGCGGTCGTGTTGATGGAGACCTGGGCGCGCGCGCAGGCCATCGACGGCATGCAGGTGGAGGTGGTGCGCCTGGAAGGCCGCACGCCATTGATCTTCATCGAGATCCCGGCCACCGGCCCCGAATCGGGGGACGACACCGTGCTGCTGTACGGTCACCTGGACAAGCAGCCGGAGATGACCGGCTGGGATGCGGACCTCGGGCCCTGGGAGCCGGTGTTGCGCGGCGACAAGTTGTATGGGCGTGGTGGCGCCGACGACGGCTACGCCATCTTCGGGTCGCTGGCCGCGATCCTGGCGCTGCGCAACCAGGACCTGCCGCATGCGCGCTGCGTGGTGTTGATCGAGGCCTGCGAGGAATCCGGCAGCTACGATCTACCGGCCTATGTGGACCATCTTGCCGAGCGCATCGGCAAGCCGTCGCTGGTGGTGTGCCTGGACTCGGGCTGCGGCAATTACGAGCAGCTGTGGTGCACGACGTCGCTGCGCGGGCTGACCGGCGGCAACCTGACGGTCAAGGTGCTGGAAGAAGGCGTGCACTCGGGCGATGCCTCGGGCGTGGTGCCGTCCAGCTTCCGCCTGCTACGCCAGCTTCTGTCGCGCATCGAAGACGAAACCACCGGCCGCATCCTGCTCGATGGCCTGCATGTGGAGGTGCCGGCCGAGCGGCTGACCCAAGCGAAGGCCGCCGCTGCCACACTGGATACCGCTATCTTCGACAAATTCCCGATGGTCGATGGCCTGGTGCCGATGCACGAGGACCTCACCGAATTGGTGTTGAACCGCACCTGGCGCCCGGCGCTGTCGATCACCGGTGTGGACGGCATGCCGCCGCTGGCGTCGGCCGGCAACGTACTGCGTCCGCAGACCGCGGTGAAACTGTCGCTGCGACTGCCGCCAACGGCCGACGGGAAGGCGTGCGGCGAGTTGCTCAAGACAGCGCTACTGCGCGACCCGCCCAATGGTGCGCAGGTGACGCTCGATCTGGAAAAGGCCTCGTCTGGCTGGAATGCACCAGCGATGGCGCCATGGCTGGAGAAGGCGATCGACGACGCCAGCCGGGCTTTTTTCGACAAGCCGGCGATGTACATGGGCGAAGGCGGCTCGATCCCGTTCATGGGCATGCTTGGCGAGAAGTTTCCCGGCGCGCAGTTCATGATCACTGGCGTGCTCGGCCCGCATTCCAATGCGCATGGCCCCAACGAGTTCCTGCACATCCCGATGGGCAAGCGCGTGACTGCCTGCGTCTCGAAGGTGATTGCCGACCATCACGCCGCCTGCCTGCGCGGCGAAACCAGCGGCTCGCCGGTGGCCGCCGATAGCGGCACCCGTCATGGTGGGCATGGTTGCTGTTGAGTTGTGGCTTCATCGATGCGTGCGGTTGGCGCGCATCGATGTCATGAGAGGTCGGTCTGCGCTTTTAAATGAGGACTACTGCAGGTGCACCTTGGTCGTCGGGCTAACCCGCTTCATGCACTGCCTGGCCCCGCACCTCCCCCAACCCCGCTTCCGTTGGGAGAGGGGATAGCCGTTGCTCTTCTTCGGGACGTGCCTGGTGCGCATTGCCCAGCGCAGAACTGGTGTCTTTTGCACACCTAAATCGTCAAGGTTCCCGCAGGGATTTCTTTATTGAAAGACGACTTCTCTGTAGGAAGACAACGTCCCGGGAAAGAACTGCCCGAAGCCATGAGCGCCTGGCAGCAGGAGCCGATGACCATGCCATCCTGAAGGCAGTGCATCCGCTTGCGCGCTCCTGTGCCCGCTGCGTGAGGCAGCGACATCCGAAATGCTAGTCTGCCGATCCCGTCCACCTTCGGTGCTGCGATGAATCATCTGTTTGGTAGCGACAGCTGGCTCTACATTCTGCTGGTCGGTTTTGTGGTTGGGCTGCTGGCGCGTTTCATTACGCCTGGTACGCAACGTCTGGGCTGCCTGCTGACGATCGTGCTAGGCATTGCCGGTGCCGTGGTCGCGACCTGGTTTGGCCGTTACATGGGGTGGTACCGCGCGGGCGAGCCGGCCGGTTTCCTTGGCGCGCTGCTCGGAGCGATTGCCATCCTGGCGTTGTTGCGGTTGTTCAGTGGCAGCAAGCACTGAGCGTTTCAAAGCGTTTCTGCTGCGTCTATCCATTACTTCCCTACGCCTCTTTTCTCCATGACGTCACTTCATCCGGATCCTGCGCGCGACGCGCTTCGCCTGCGGTGGGCACAGCAAGCGCTCGACGATCCACTGGCCTCGCTGCAGCGCGCATCGGTCGATGCGGGGTTTCGCAGTTATTGGCGCACGCGCGGGAATGGCGTGGACCGCATCTTGATGGATGCGCCGCCAAAGCTGGAAAACGTTGCGCCGTGGCTGCGCATGCATGCGCTATTGGGCGCCCATGGGGTACGCGTACCGCAGGTGCTTGCCCAGGACCTGGAAAACGGTTTTTTGCTATTGGAGGACCTGGGCGTGCCAACGCTGGCACAGGTGCTCACCGACGCCAACGCCAACGACTTGCTGGATGGCGCGATTGCCCAACTGCTGCTGCTGCAAAAAATCCCCCCACCTGCCGATAGTGGCGTGTTTGGCGAAGCGCTGCTCCAACGCGATGCCGGCTTGTTCGAAGAATGGTTCTTGGGCCGCCACCTGGGCGTGCAGCTGGACTGCGCCCATGCCGAGCAGTTGCAATTGGTGCAGCGCCGTCTGATGGACAACGCGCTGGCCCAGCCGCGCGTGTTCACCCACCGCGATTTCATGCCGCGCAATCTGATGCCCGTGCCCGATGGCCCGGCGGTGCTGGATTTTCAGGACTGCGTGATCGGCCCGATCGCCTACGACCCGATCAGCCTGTTCAAGGACACCTCGGTGAGCTGGCCGATCGCTCGGGTAGACGGCTGGCTGCAGCACTATCATGCACGAGCAACGGCGGCCGGGTTGCCGGTGCCGCCGCTGGCGCACTTCCTGCGCGATGCGGACTGGATGGGCGTGCAGCGCCACCTGAAAAACCTGGGGATTTTCTCGCGTCTGAGTCATCGCGATGGCAAGCATTGGTATCTGGACAATGTGCCGCGTTTCATTGCGTATCTGGACGAAGTACTGCCGCGCTACGCCGAGCTTGCGCCGTTAATCGGCCTGCTTGACGGGGTGATCAAACCCGCGTTGGCTGCGCGTGCGCAGCAGGCCCCGATGTGAAGGCGCTGATCTTTGCCGCAGGATTCGGCGAGCGCATGCGCCCGCTGACAGAGCACACGCCCAAGCCGCTGCTGTCGGCCGGTGGTGCGCCGTTGATCGTGTGGCACCTGCGCAAGCTGGCGGCGCTGGGCGTGGACGAGGCGGTGATCAATACCTCATGGCTGGCCGAGCAATTCCCGCAGGTGTTGGGCGATGGCAGCGCGTTCGGTCTTCGCCTGACCTACTCGTATGAAGGTGCGACGCCACTGGAAACCGGCGGCGGCATGCTGCATGCGCTGCCGCTGCTGGGCGATGCGCCGTTTCTGCTGGTCAATGGCGACATCTGGACCGATTTCGACTTTGCCCGGCTGTCGCGGGCACCGGCAGGGCTGGCGCAGCTGGTGCTTGTCGATCGCCCCGTCTATGCAGCGCGCGCAGACTTTGCGCTGGATGGGGATGGCAAGGTGCGCGCAGATCTGCCCGCAACGCTTACCTATTCCGGCATCGGCATGTATCGACCTGCACTGCTGCGCGATTGGCAATCGGTGATTGGTCCGTTGCCAGTACAGACCGGCACGGCACCGCGGTTTGCGCTGGCGCCGATCTTGCGCGCGCAGATGGCGGCAGGCCTGATCGACGGCATCCACCATGCCGGGCGCTGGACCGATGTCGGTACACCACAGCGGCTGGCCGAGCTGGACGCACAGTTACTGCGCGAGGGCGCCTGATCGCAGCCTTGCTGTCGTAACGCTCGTCGTCATTGGCCGGTTGCTTGTTGAAGAACAGAAGCACCGCGCCAGCGCATTGCTAGTTGCTTATTAAAAACGTTGCGCACCGACCAACTTGACTGGTCCTTGCCCGCTCACCGTCGCGGGACCCGTGGCGGCATGGATGCCGCCACAGAGCTCACAAGGACGCACTTGCAGCGTGTCCCGCGATGGTGGCGGGGAAGGGCCCTGCAGCGAACGCGAAGAACTCGAGCTCGAGTGCGCGGTGCCCTCACCGCTCGCGGGACACGCCGTAAACCCGTCCATGGGGGCTCGATGGCGGCATCCATGCCGCCAACGGTCCCGCAATCGGCGAGGACACCGCACCAGATAGTTTGCTGATGGTTTTGTTGAAGAGCGAATACGCCGTGTCGCCAGTGCTGATCGCTTGTTGAAAACTCTGAGTACCGACCAAGCCGACTGGTCGTTTCCCGCCCACCGTCGCGGGACCCTTGGCGGCATGGATGCCGCAACGGAGCTTACAGGGACGTACTTGCAGCGTGTCCTGCGATGGTGGGCGGGCAAGGGCCCTGCAGCAAACGCGCAGCGTCGAGGGCGTGGTGCTCTCACCGCGTCAGACAGTTGGCTGGTTGTTTTGTTTAAATCCATGCACCACGACCATCTTGAGCGGTACTTGCAACCAAGCCGCAGATCGGTCGTTTACGACCCGCGATCCTAAAGCACACGCCGCAAAAATGGCACGGTGATGCGGCGCTTTGCGGCCAACGATTCGCGATCCAGACGATCCAGCAAGGCCACCAGCGCCGCCAATTCACGCTCGCTGTGGGTCAGCAACCAGTCGATCGCCGCTTCGTCCAGCGCCAGGCCGCGACGCTGCGCGCGGTCGCGCAGCACCGCCGCGCGCGCCGCATCGTCGAGCACGGGTAACCCGATCCGGATGCATTGCGACAACCGCGAACGCAGGTCCGGCAACACCAACGCCAGTCCATCGGGCATCTGTCGCGCGGTGTACAACAGCGTGATGCCGGCCGCGCGCGCGCGATTGTGGAAATCGAACAACGCCACTTCGTCGTCGCGTTGGCCGGCGATGCTTTCCACGCCATCCAGGGCGACCAGGCTGCGGCCTTCCAACGCTTCGAGCGCATCGCGCAAGCGGCCGGCGGCCGCCTGCAGCGGCAGATACGCCGGCGTGCGCCCGGCCTGCTCGGCGGCGGCGCACAGCGATAGCGCCAGATGCGTCTTGCCGGTGCCGGCGGGGCCGGAGAGATACAGCCAATCGCTCACCTGCCCCGCAGCCAGCGCCTGCAATTGCGCAAGCAGGCCGTCGGGCGCGGCGATGTAACTGTCGAAACGCTGATCGGGTGGCGCGCGCAACGCCAGCGGCAACTGCGGAACACTCACAACCGATCTGCGTCCTTGCTGGGGTCGATGATCACGCTGCGCTCGGGCATGGACTGCAGCACGATGCCGGCGCGCTCGCCCGCATACAGGTCGCTGCGCGTGTACTGCTCATGCGCATAGCGCAACAGCACGTTGGCCACCGCCGCGACCGGCAATGCCAGCAACATCCCGAGGAAGCCGAACAACTGGCCGCCGGCCATCACCGCGAAGATCACCGCCACCGGATGCAGGCCGATCTTGTCGCCGACGATGCGCGGCGTGAGCACATAGCTTTCCAGCAACTGGCCCACCGTGAACACGACACCCACGCCGATCAGCAATTTCAGATCCAGCCCTTGCGCCTGCACGATGGCCGCCAGCAATGCGAGCACGATGCCGGTAGTCGCGCCCAGGTACGGGATGAAACTGATCAAGCCGGCGATGATGCCGATCAACAAGCCCAGATTGAGGCCGATGATGGACATACCGGTAGCGTAGATCGCACCCAGCGCCAGCATCACCAGGAACTGGCCGCGGATAAAGCCACCGAGCACGTCGTTGGATTCCTGTGCCAGCCGGCTTGCGGTGCCGATGTAAGCACGCGGGATGACGGCAGCCACGCGTTCGACCAGGCGATCCCAGTCGCGCAGAAAATAGAACGCCAGGATCGGCAGCAACGCCAGGTTGATCACCCAGGTCACCATTGCAAAGCCCGAACGCGACACGTAGCCGAAGAGCGTCTTGGCGGCGCCACCGGCCTGCTCCCAGTGGCTGCGGATCCAGTCGATCAAGCGCTCCGGGTCCAGCCAGGCCATCAGCTGCATGCCGGTCTTGGCTTCCAGCCAGGGGATGGCGGTGCCGATTGCCCAGTTGCGCATCTGCGGCAGCGCATCGATCAAGGTCATGATCTGGCGTTCGATCATCGGCACCAGAATCATCAATGCCAGCACGAACAGCAGCGTCGCCAGCACGAAGACCAGCATCACCGCCACATTGCGCGAGCGCCCGGCGCGTTCGATGCGGTCCACCAGCGGGTCGCCCAGCCATGCCAGCAACAGCGCCAGCACGAACGGGGTCAGGATCGGCGCCAGCAGCGAAACCACCCACAACACACCGACAATCACCGCCGCCCATTTGAGGCGACGCAGGAACAAGGCAATTTCGGCTTCGGGAGTCAAAGTCATTTCAGGCGGTACTCGGCGTGCTCGTTTTCGAGAATGATCGGGCCTTCGGTCGGTACCGAGACCGAGACCAGCGGGCTGTTGTCGCCGAGCATACGGTTGAGGCCGGAAATGCCCGTGAGCAGTTCCAGATCCAGTTCCATGCGGTCGCCATTGGCGCTGACCGGGCGGATGCTGCGCACCACCGACACGCCCTGCAACGCGGCCGACACACGCAGATAATCGTCGGCGCTGCTGATGCCGGTGATCACCACGCGGTAGACGCCGGGCACGCCCGAATCCACCCGCTTGGCGTAGCGCTTGACCAGCGCGTCGGCAGCGCCGTCGGCACCGGCGGCCATCGCGCGGCGCGCATCGCCGTCGCTGCTGGTCCAGCTGGACAGCACATTGCCGTTGTCCACGAATACCCAGTCGGCCGTCCAGCCGGCGGCGTTGCGGTAGAGCTTGCCGATCAACTGCATCGGCGGGCTGTATTTGGCGGAGGCGCGCGACACCGCGGCGGTGTCCTTGCGCCAGATCGCGCCAGCCAGTGCCTGCTCGGCGGCGGCGCCGCTCGGCAGACCGAGCCGGTAGCCGCGTTCGATCGCACGGTCCAGCACGCTGCGCGCGGCATTGGCCTGAGCCACGCCGACCAGACGTGGGCCGCTGCCGTCGTCGATGGCAAGCCACAGCACCGGCTTGGGCCGGGGCAAGGGCCACACCGGCAAACCCAGCGCAGCGATCAGGCCATCCACATCCGATTGACGGAAACGTGCCACCAGGGTCGTACGGAAGGTCGGCGCGCCGGTGCGCGAGGTGCCCTGATCCTGGCGGTAGTCGTAGTGTTCGACGTAGTTGGGCGCATTGCGCAGCGCCTGCGGCACGCCGGGGCGGCTCATCACGCCGCGGTCGCCGGAGACCTTGCCCAGCACCGCGCCGAGCGCGCGTGCCAGTGCGCCGGGGCGATCGGATTCGCTCTGGCTATTGACCGGCACTTCGGCGTCGTAGGCACTTTGCGCCTTGGCAACGTCGCCTTCGGTGCGCAGATCTGCTTGCGCAAAGGCCGGAGCGACGGGCATTGCGACCACGAGGGCGAGAAAGAAAGCGAGACTGCGGCGCATCGACGGTTCCATGACATAAGCGTATCCGGGTGAATTGTTGCCCGAATGGGGCGCTAGCGCCAACGTGGCTGCTAAAATCGCCGCCTTTACCGCCGAGCCCCCCGCCCGTGACCAGCCAGACGCCTTCCAGCCCCTCGCCCATGACCTACCGCGACGCGGGGGTCGACATCGACGCCGGCAATGCATTGGTCGAACGCATCAAGCCGCTGGTCAAGCGCAGCTTCCGGCCCGAGGTCATGGGTGGCCTGGGCGGCTTCGGCGCGCTGTTCGACCTGTCCGGCAAGTACAAGGAGCCGGTGCTGGTGTCCGGCACCGACGGCGTGGGCACCAAGCTCAAGCTGGCCCAGCAATTGGGGCGGCACGACACCATCGGCATCGATCTGGTCGGCATGTGCGTCAACGACGTGCTGGTGCAGGGCGCCGAGCCGTTGTTCTTCCTGGATTACTTCGCCACCGGCAAGCTGGACGTGGACACCGCTGCGGCGGTGGTGGGCGGCATCGCACGCGGCTGCGAGCTTTCCGGTTGCGCGCTGATCGGCGGCGAGACGGCTGAAATGCCCGACATGTATCCGCCGGGCGAATACGACCTGGCCGGCTTCACCGTGGGTGCGGTGGAAAAGTCGCAGTTGCTGGATGGCGCACAGGTGCGCGACGGCGACGTGCTGATCGGCATCGCCTCCTCCGGCCCGCATTCCAACGGCTATTCGTTGATCCGCAAGATCTACGAGCGCGCCGGCGCGCCGGCCGAACACGTGCTGGACGACGGCACCAAGCTGATCGATGCGCTGATGGCGCCGACTGCGCTGTACGTCAAGCCGGTGCTGGCGCTGCTGAAGTCGCACGGTGAGGCGATCCACGCCATGGCGCATATCACCGGTGGCGGCCTCACCGAAAACATCATCCGCGTGATACCCGAGGGCCTGGGTCTGGACATCGACGCCACTGCCTGGACGTTGCCGCCGGTATTTGCATGGCTGCAGCGCGAAGGTGCGGTGGCCGATGCCGAAATGTGGCGCACCTTCAACTGCGGAATCGGCTTCGTGCTGGTTGCCGCGCCCGCGCAGGCGGCCGCGCTAGAACAGGCGTTGGATGCGCAGTCGCTGGCGCATTGGCGCATCGGCCAGGTGGTGACGGCGCATGGCGACGAGCGCGTGCGCATCGGCTGATCGATCAGGACACCTGCATGGACGCTTCCCCAGTCGCCACGACCGCATCGGCCAGCACCGACGATCTGCAGCATCTCAAGCTGCTGTGATCTTCCACTACGTGCTGGCCGGCCTTACCGGATTGTTTTCCCTGATTCCGCTGATCCACCTGTTCATGGGGCTGGCCATCGTCACCGGGCGTCTGCCCATGAAGGACAGCACCGGGCAGACGGCGCCACAGGAGATACAGCTGTTCGGCTGGGTCTTCGTGATCATTGCAGCGATGCTCATCCTGGGTGGACTCACCATGGCCGGCTTCATGGCCTATGCCGGCCGCTGCATCGCCCAGCGCAGGCGCCACCTGCTGTGCCTGATCGTGGCCGGCATTTCCTGTTCCTTCATGCCGTTCGGCACCGTGCTTGGCGTCTTTACGCTGGTGACGCTGCTGCGCCCGCAGGTGAAGGCTCTGTTCGGTGCCGGCAACGCTGCGGTTTGAGATGTCTGTGAGCCTACTCTCCAGTGCCCGCACCTGACGCCCCGTTGCGCCTGGCCGTGCTGGCCTCCGGCCGTGGCAGCAATCTGCAGGCCATTGTCGATGCGATCGCCAGTGGGCGTCTGCATGCCGAGGTGGTCGGGGTGTTTTCCGATCGCCCGCAGGCGCCAGCCTTGCAGAACGTCGAGCCGGCGCGTCGCTGGAGTGCCAGCCCGCGCGATTTCGCCGACCGTGCCGCGTTCGATGCCGCACTTGGCGAGGCGATCGCGGCGGCGCAGCCGGACTGGGTGATCTGCGCCGGCTATATGCGCATCCTGGGCGAGCCGTTGGTGCGCCGTTTCGCCGGGCGCATGCTCAACATCCATCCCTCGCTGCTACCCAAATACCGTGGCCTGCACACGCACGCACGCGCGCTGGAAGCCGGCGATGCAGAGCATGGTGCCAGCGTGCATCTGGTGGTACCGGAACTGGATGCCGGCGCGGTGATCGCGCAGGCGCGTGTTCCGGTCCTGCCCGGCGACAGTGCCGAACAACTGGCCGTGCGGGTGCTGGCGCGCGAGCACCCGCTGCTCCTGGCCACGCTGGAGCTGCTTGCCAGTGGCCGCGTCGCGGTGCATGGCGACACCGTGCTTATCGACGGTCAGTGCCTGTTTACGCCACTGCGACTAGAGTCCGCAAACACCGCACTCGCCTGAATGCGGAAGACATTCCCCTCATCCCGTCCCGGACATCCTTGCGGCCTCCGTGCCCGCCACCAGCGCATGAACGTCATCCCGATCGCCGCCGCGCTGTTAACTGTTGCCCTACTTACCGAGGCCGGCCCAGGCCGTGCACAGCAGGCGCCCGTCGCGTCTGAACCAGCGGCGCCCGCTGCGGTCACGATTCCAGGCGCGGCACCGACACCGCCCGCTGCCCTGCCCGCCGGCACCTGGACGCCACCGCCGCTTGAGCCGTTCGTGGCGACCTACCAAGCGTTCTATCGTGGCAAGGAAGCAGGCGATGCCACCATGCAGGTCAGCCACGGCGAGGGTAACCAGTGGCGCATCGACATGTCGGTGCGTGGCCGCAAGGGCTTCGCCAGCATCCTGGGCCTGAACCTGGAGCAGAGCACGGTGTTCCGCGTGGATGGCGACACCTATGTGCCGCTGAGCCAGAGCACGGTACGCAAGGCGGTGTTCTTCGGCAAGAAGGTCACCGGCGTCTACAACTGGCAGGCCGGCACAGCGCAATGGAACGGTGATCTGAAGGAAGATCGCCAGCAGCCGATCCCCTTGCAGCACGGCGACCAGAGCGCGCTGTCGCTGAACCTGTCGCTGATGCGCGACGCGCAACCCGGGCGCAGCCTGAGCTATCGCTACGTCGACGTGGGCAAGGTGCGCAAATACGACTACCGCGCCGCCGATGCCACCGAGGTGGTGCAGGTGGGCGATCTGAGCTACGACGCGTTGCGCGTGTACCGCGTCAACGGTGGCGACAACGAAACCATCCTGTGGATCGCCAACGGAGTTCCCACTCCGGTGCGCATCCTCCAACGTGACAAAGGTGAGGATCAGGTCGATCTACGCCTGGTCGAATACCAAGGAGCCTGACCGATGAAAACCCTCCCCCGTCCCAGCGCCATCATTGCCGCCGCCGCATTGGCGATGGCCAGTCTGCCTGCCTTGGCCATGCAGCCATTCCAGGCCGACTACTCGGCCAACTACATGGGCATGCAAGCCAACGGCACCATGACCCTGGCCGCCGCCGGTGCCAATCAGTGGCGGTATACGCTGACCATCCAGAACCAGCTCGCCAACCTGACCCAGAGCACGGTGTTCGAAGAAGCCAATGGCCGGCTACGCCCGGTCAGCAGCAACGACACCTCGTCGATGATGGTCAAGCGCCGTAACGTCACCGCCAACTACGACTGGAAGACCAGTCAGGCCACCTGGGGCGGGGATATCAAGCCGGACCGCCGCGGCCCGGTCAAACTGCAGCCGGGCGACATGGATGCGCTGCTGATCAACCTGGCCATCACGCGCGATCTGGCCGCCGGCAAACCGCTCAACTACCGCATGGTGGACGAAGGCCGCATCAAGCCGATGAGCTACAAGGTGGTCGGCAAGGAAACCATCACCGTCAACGGCAAGCAGGAGCAGGCCACCAAGGTGTCGCGCGTGGACGGCGACAAGGAATTGATCGCGTGGGTGGTCAAGGACCTGCCGGTCCCGGCGCGCCTGCTGCAGAAGGAAAAAGGCCAGGACGCACTGGATCTGACCATCAAGGCGTTGCGCTAGACGCCAGGCGATCTTGGCAGGAGCGTGCCCGCGCGCGACGGGTCTTTATCGGTAACGCCCCGTCGCGCGCAGGCACGCTCCTGCCAAAGCATGCGACTCGCTCGGCGGGCGCACTGCCTTTGACAGCGATGAAAAGCCCGGCTGCAAGCCGGGCTTTTTTTATTCCGATAGGCGTGCGGCGGACTCTCCGCAGCACGCAGAAACACGCTCAACCCTCAGGCTTGGCCGCTGGCTTCTCATCGCCGGTGCTGAACACCGTGCGGCAATCCACACGAATCTGCTGGTCGTTCTTGCGCCAATAAAACAGGTCGCAATGGCGTTTGCCTTCGACAGTCTTCTTCACCGCCACTGCATAGAACGATTGCGCGATTTCTTCGCGGCTTGCGGTGCCGTCGTTGTTCCAGTCCATGTCCTTGAACTCCACGCCCTGGGTGATGGCCATGCCCACGCTCCAGGCATAGGCCAGCCATGCCAGGATCAGCACGATCACACCCAGCAGGACCTTGCGCCGGGTGGTGAAACGGCCGCGCAGGATCATGCGGTGCGCTGGATGGTCGCGCCCAGCGCCCCCAGCTTCTCCTCGATGTTTTCGTAGCCACGGTCCAGGTGGTAGATGCGATCGATGGTGGTGTCGCCATCGGCGACCAGGCCGGCCAGGATCAACGATGCCGACGCGCGCAGGTCAGTCGCCATCACCGGCGCGCCGCTCAGGCGTTCGGCACCGCGCACGATGGCGGTATGGCCTTCGACCTGGATATCCGCGCCCAGGCGCAGCAGCTCGTTGACGTGCATGAAGCGGTTTTCGAAGATGGTTTCGTTGATCACGCCCACCCCGTCGGCCACGCAGTTGAGCGCCATGAATTGCGCCTGCATGTCGGTGGGAAACGCCGGGTACGGCGCGGTGGTCAGGCTGACCGCGCGCGGGCGCTTGCCGTGCATGTCCAGCGTGATGCTGTCGGCGGTGGTGGTGATCGTGGCGCCAGCCTCGGTCAGCTTGTCCAGCACTGCGTCCAGCGTTTCCGGGCGCGCGCGGCGCACGGTGACGCTGCCGCCGGTCATCGCCGCAGCGACCAGGAAGGTGCCGGTTTCGATGCGGTCCGGCAGCACCGCATGGTGCCCGCCGCCCAGCCGCTCGACGCCCTGCACCACGATGCGCGGCGTGCCCGCGCCTTCGATCTGCGCACCGAGTGCGATCAGGCAGTCGGCCAGGTCGGTGACTTCCGGCTCCATCGCCGCGTTTTCCAGCACCGTGGTGCCCTCGGCGAGCACCGCGGCCATCAGCACGTTCTCGGTGCCGGTGACGCTGACCATGTCGAATACGTAGCGGGCACCCTTCAGGCGGCCATTGCTGGTGGCCTTGATGTAGCCGTTTTCCACGCTGATCTCGGCACCCAGTGCCTGCAGGCCCTTGATGTGCTGGTCCACCGGGCGCGAACCGATCGCGCAACCGCCGGGCAGCGAGACTTCTGCAGTGCCGTAGCGCGCCAGCAGCGGACCCAACACCAGGATCGAGGCACGCATGGTCTTGACCAGCTCATACGGCGCAACCTGATGGGTGACCGAGCGCGGGTCGACCAGGATCGAGCGGCCCTTGGCCAGCGTGCCTTCGTCGATGGTGACCTCGGCGCCCAGCTCGCTGAGCAATTTCACCGTGGTGATCACGTCGTGCAGATGCGGCACGTTGCTGATTTCCACTGGCGCGTCGGCCAGCAGGGTCGCGCACAGGATCGGCAGCACGGCGTTCTTGGCGCCGGAAATATTGACTTCGCCATGCAGCGCTTGGCCGCCGGTCACTACGATTTTTGACATGGGAATCTTAAGAAATCCGAAAGTAGAAGGGATGTCGGGGGAATGAAGTGAGGGACGTATCGATCGTGGTGCACGCGGCGTGCGATGGCACCGGGGATCGAGCCGCGCCGGGTACGGCCCGAGACGCGCTGGACGCAGTCACTGCGTGAGCGTGGACGACGCCGGCCGAGGCGATGCAGGTGCATTCCGCTTCCCGGCCCCGCCCTGGGCACCGCTCCGGCCCAGCCCGCTCGGCGGCTGTGTTCAGCCTTCTTCGGGCGTCAGCGTCTTCAGTTGCAGCGCGTGGATCGCCCCGCCCATCAGCTCGCCCAGGGTCGCATAGACCATGCGGTGCCGCGCCAGCGGCGCCTTGCCGATGAATGCGGGGCTGACCACGGTGGCCTCGAAGTGCACGCCGTCGTCGCCGTGCACGTCGACGCGGGCTTCGGGCAAGCCGGATTCGATGAGTTTACGGATGGTTTCGGCGTCCAAAGGGCGTTTCCTCATAAAATGAGCGCACATTCTACTCTTCACCCGAGTCCTGCATGGCTGTCTCGCACCTGCCCTCCGCCACCGTCAGCGACGCCAGCCTGGTCGCCAGCGGCCAGCGTGTGCTGGAGATCGAGCGCGAGGCGCTGGCCAGCGTGGGCGCGCGCATCGGCGGCGAATTCGCTGCGGCCTGCCGCTTGGTGCTGGCCTCGCGCGGACGGGTGGTCGCCACGGGCATGGGCAAGTCCGGCCATGTGGCGCGCAAGATCGCCGCCACCCTCGCCTCGACCGGCACCCCGGCGTTCTTCGTGCACCCGGGCGAAGCCGGACATGGCGACCTGGGCATGATCACCGAGGCCGACATCGTGCTGGCGTTGTCGTACTCGGGGGAATCGGACGAAGTGCGCATGCTGCTGCCGGTGCTCAAGCGCCAGGGCAACCCGATCATCGCCATGACCGGCCGCACCAGTTCCACCCTGGCCCAGGCCGCCGACGTGCACCTGGACGTCAGTGTGTCGGCCGAAGCCTGCCCGCTGCATCTGGCCCCCACCTCCAGCACCACCGCCTCGCTGGCGATGGGCGATGCGCTGGCGGTTGCGCTGCTGGATGCGCGCGGCTTTACCGCCGACGACTTCGCGCGCTCGCACCCGGCCGGCAGCCTGGGCCGGCGCCTGCTGCTGCACATCACCGACGTGATGCACGCCGGCGAGGACCTTCCGCGTGTGCGCGAAGACGCCAGCCTGAGCGAGGCGTTGATGGAAATGAGCCGCAAGCGGCTGGGCATGACTGCCGTGGTGGACGCCGACGGCCATCTGATCGGGCTGTTCACCGACGGCGACCTGCGCCGCGCGCTGGACAGCGACATCGACGTGCGCAGCGCCGGCATCGCGCAGGTGATGACGCGCAACCCGCGCACCATCGGCGCCGACCAGCTGGCCGCCGAGGCCGCGCGGCTCATGGAAGACTACAAGATCAACGGCCTGATCGTGGTGGATGCGCAGCACCGCGCGGTGGGCGCATTGAACATTCACGACCTGTTGCGCGCCAAGGTGGTTTAACAGGTTCAGTTTTCAACCGCCGGACCCCGTTCTCACCGATTCGTGCCGATGCCCTATTCCCCCTTGCAGCACCTTCCCGCCGAGCTGATCGAGCGCGCCGCGCGCGTCCGCCTGGCCTGTTTCGACGTCGACGGCACGCTGACCGACGGCCGCCTGTATTACGACCACGCCGGTCACGAGAGCAAAGCGTTCAATGTGCTCGACGGCCAGGGCCTCAAGCAGCTCGACCACGCCGGCATCCACGTCGCGCTGATTACGGCGCGCGCCAGCCTGTCGGCGGAAAAGCGCGGGCAGGATCTGGGCCTGCATGTGCAGATCGGGGTCAAGAACAAGCGCCTGGCGGTGCTGGCGCTGTGCCAGGAGCACGGCCTGTCGCTGGACCAGGTGCTGTTCATGGGCGATGACCTCCCCGACCTGCCCGCCCTGCTCGCGGTCGGCCTGCCGGTGGCGCCGGCCAACGCGCACCCATGGATCGCCGAGCGCGTGCAGTGGCACACCCGCGCCCGTGGCGGCGAAGGTGCCGCGCGCGAAGTCTGTGATGTGGTGCTGGCCGCACAAGGCCAGGTCGAACGCATCATCGAAAGGTTCTCGGCATGAATTGGAACTGGCGCACCACCCTGGGCGTCGTGCTATTCGTCGCCGCCGTGATTTCCGGCTGGTCGGCCTGGAAGCAACGCGCGCGTCCGGCCGCCGCGGCCGTGCAGGAGTCCGGCGCGGACTACATCCTGCGCGACTTCGAGCTGATTGCCCTGGACAAGCAGAGCGGCAAGGAGTCGATGACGCTGCGCGCGCCGGAAATGCATCGCAACCGTGCCGACCAGACCGCAGACATCACCACGCCGGTGTTCCTGATGCCCGACAACGCCAATCTGCCGTGGACCCTGCGTTCCAAGACCGGCTGGGTCAACCCGGACGGCAGCCAATTGCGCCTGCGCGGCGATGTCGAGGGCGACAGCCCGACCGGCGGCGCCACCCCGCCAACCACGTTCCGCACCCAAAGCCTGGACGTGTTCCCGCAACAGAACATCGCCAAGACCGACGCGCCAGTGACCATGACCCGCCCGGGTATCATGCAGAGCGGCGTCGGCTTCGAAGCCGACCTCAAATCACGCCAGTACAAGCTCCTCTCTCAGGTCAAGACCCGCTATGAACCGAATGCTGCCCGCTAAACTGGCGTTTGCCGCACTGCTGCTGCCTGCGTTGGCAATGGCCAAGACCAGCGATCGCAACCAGCCGATGGCGATCGACTCCAATGCCAACGATTGCAACATGCTCGACGACAGCGGCAAGTGCCGTTTCAGCGGCAATGTGGTGATCACCCAGGGCACGCTGGAAATCCACGCCGACACCGCCGATATCTTCCAGAAGAACGGCCAGACCGATCGCGTGGTGCTCAACGGCAAGCAGGCCACGCTCAAGCAGGAGATGGACGACGGCGCCACGATGCACGGCCAGGCCGACAACATCGAATACAAGGTCGCCGATGAGATCATCATCCTGACCGGCAATTACAAGGTCGATTCGCCCAAGGGCACCAACGCCGGCCAGCGCATGGTCTACAACACCAAGACCGGCAACATGCAGAGCGGCGGCGATGGCAGCCGGGTGCGCACCATCATCCAGCCGAAAAATGCGGCGCCTGCCGCGGCAACGCCTGCGGCGACACCGGCCGCCAAGCCCGCTGCCAAGCCGCAGGGGAAGAAGTAATGCTGGTCGCCACCGGTCTGCGCAAGAAATACAAGCAACGCGAAGTGGTCAGGGAGTTCGGCCTCACGCTCGAAGCCGGCGAAGTGGTCGGTCTGCTCGGCCCCAATGGGGCCGGCAAGACCACCTGCTTCTACATGATCGTGGGTCTGGTCGAAGCCAATGCCGGCCGTATCGAACTGGATGGCCGCGACCTCACTGCCGAGCCGATGTACGCACGCGCCAAGCTGGGCGTCGGCTACCTGCCGCAGGAACCGTCGATCTTCCGCAAGCTCACCGTGGCCGACAACATCCGCCTGGTGCTGGAGCTGCGCGAGGAACTCGACAACGCCGGGCGCGAGAAAGAACTGGTCTCGCTGCTGGAAGAACTGCAGATCACCCACGTGGCCGATCAGCTCGGCGCCAGCCTCTCCGGCGGCGAACGGCGACGTTGCGAGATCGCACGTGCGCTGGCGGCCAAGCCGCGCATGATGCTGCTGGACGAGCCGTTCGCCGGCGTGGACCCGATTTCGGTCGGCGAGATCCAGCGCATCATCATCCACCTCAAGGAACGCGGCATCGGCGTGCTGATCACCGACCACAACGTGCGCGAGACCTTGGGAATCTGCGATCGCGCGTATATCCTCGCCGAGGGAGGCGTACTGGCGCAGGGGGCACCAGACACGTTGCTAGCCAATCCCGACGTCCGTCGCGTGTATCTGGGGGAAACTTTCCGCCTTTGAGCGCGTCGCCGCGCCAACGTTTTTTCCAGTCAGTGCCCGCATGAAAGCCCGGCTCCAGACATCGCTAGGACAGCAGTTGGTCATGACGCCGCAGTTGCGTCAGGCGATCAAGCTATTGCAGATGTCCACCACCGAGCTGGAAGTGGAAATCGCCGAGGCCGTGGAAACCAATCCGCTGCTGGAATGGGCCGACGAAGCCGCGCATGCCGCCAGCGACATTGCGGTGGAATCCGCGCCGTCCGCGTCCACCGAAGAACCTCAGCGCGAAGAAGTCGCGCCTGCCGAGCGCGACGACGATTGGTCGCAAGACGAGCTGCAATGGACCGGCTCGGGCAGCGGCGGCAGCTTCGACGACGACGAGTCCGGCGATGCCGCAGAGCGCGTGGCCGAATCCGAAACATTGGCCGACCACCTCTTGTGGCAGTTGCATCTGTCGCCCCTGTCGCCGCGTGACCGCCAGATCGGCGCGATGCTGATCGACGCCCTCGACGAAGACGGCTACCTGCGCGAACCACTGTCGGCCATTCTCGAAACCCTGGCGCTGGGCGCAGCGGTCGACGAGGCCGACGTGCTCACCGTCCTGCACCAGATCCAGCGCTTCGACCCGGTGGGCGTGGGCGCGCGCACGCTGGGCGAATGCCTGGCATTGCAGCTGGGGGTACTCGATGCGCAGACGCCCGGCCGCGAGTTGGCGCTGCAGATCGTTGCCGGCCCGCTGGAACGGCTGCCGCGCGCCGGCGTGGCCGGGCTGGCGCACGAGCTCAAGCGCTCCACTGCCGATGTCGAACAGGCGGTGCAGCTGGTGCGCTCGCTGGACCCGCGCCCGGGCAAACAGATCGGCGACCTGTCGCAGGACACCTACGTCGTGCCCGACTGCGTGATCTGGCGCCAGCGCGGGGTCTGGCGGGCTGCGCTGGCCGGCCGCGCGCAGCCCAAGGTCACCATTCACCGCGGCTACGAAAACCTGATCCGCAGCTGCGGCGAATCCGATGCCGGCTATCTGCGCGGCCAGTTGCAGGAAGCGCGCTGGCTGCTCAAGAGCCTGGAGGCGCGTGGCGAAACCCTGCTGCGGGTGGTCCGCTGCCTGCTGGAGCACCAGGCCGGGTTCCTGGAGTTCGGTGCGCAGGCCTTGCGCCCCTTGACGCTGCGCGAGATCGCAGGCGAGCTCGGCCTTCACGAGTCCACCATTTCCCGCGCGATCGCCCGCAAGTACGTGCGCACCCCGCGCGGCACCATCGCGCTGCGCTCGTTCTTCGCCTCCGGCATCGACACCGACAGCGGCGGCGAGGCCTCCAGCACTGCCATCCAGGCCATGATCCGGCGCCTGATCGATGCGGAAAACCCGCGCAAACCGCTCTCCGACGCCAAGCTGGCCGATCTGCTGAAAACATCCGGCGTCCCAGTGGCGAGGCGCACCGTTGCGAAGTATCGTGAGGCCATGAACATTTCCGCCTCCCACGAACGCGTGCGCATCGCCTGACGTTGCAACCACCGCAACGCCGGCCTGCGCCGGGTTTGTCGGATCACCGGAACGGTTCATTGGCCCACCGACCAATGGAGGTATCCGATGCGTATCGAGACGTATGGCCACCAGCTTGAAGTGACCCCCGCCCTGCGGGAGTACGTGGCAAGCAAGCTGCAGCGACTGCAGCGCCATTTCGACCAGCACTGCGAAGTCCGAACGCAGCTGGCCGTCCGCAAGCCGGACCACCACGTGGTCGCCACCGTCAACCTTCCCGGTCGCACCCTGCACGCAGATGCCAGCGGTTCCACCATGTATGCGGCCATCGACCTGCTGGTCGACAAGCTCGACCGCCTGGTCCTCAAGCACAAAGAGAAGAAATGTAACCACCACGCCCGCGAGGTGCGCGACAATCCCGCATGACGCTTCCCGCCTGATGCCCTCATGCCTTTAACCGATCTGATGGCGGCCGTGCGCACCCTGGTGTCGCCGGCCGCCGATCGCGACACCGTCCTGCATGCCGCCGCCGACCTGCTCTCCTGTCGTCAGGCCGGCGCCGACGAGCTCTACGCCAACCTGTGCGAACGCGAGGCCCTGGGCAGTACCGCCATTGGCCATGGCATCGCCATTCCGCATGGGCGCTGCCCCGACCTCACCGAGCCACGCGGGGCCTTGCTGCGGCTGGATACGCCGGTGCCCTTCGGCGGCGACGAGCCGGTGGATCTGGTCTTCGCCATGGCCGTGCCGGCGCACTACACCCACCAGCACCTGATGCTGCTGTCTGAGCTGGCCGAACGGTTCTCCGATGCCGACTTCCGTCAGAACTTGCGCGCCGCACCCAACGCCGATGCCCTGATGACGCTGCTGGCCGACGTGCCGCCCGCGCAGGCGAGCGCGGCATGAATACCAGCATCACCGCACGCGAACTGTTCGACCAGCAGCGCGACAAGCTCGCGCTGCGCTGGGTCGCCGGCCCCAAGGGCGAGCACCGCGAGATCCAGGCCGGCAGCAACAACGCACGGCGCCCGTCGCTGGCCGGCTACCTCAATGTGATCTATCCCAACAAGGTGCAGATCCTGGGCACCGAGGAACTGGCCTGGCTGGACTCGCTGGATGCGCGGCAGCGCTGGGAGACCATCGAAAAGATCATCCAGGTGCAACCGCTGGCGCTGGCGATCAGCAAGAACCAGTCATGCCCGGAAGATCTGCGCGCGGCGGCGGACGAATCCAATACGCCGCTGTGGATCTCGTCCAAGCGCGGCCACGAACTGCTCAACCACCTCTCCTACCATCTGGCGCGCACGCTGGCGCCGCGGGTCACGTTGCATGGCGTGTTCATGGAGATCTACTCGATCGGCGTGCTGATCACCGGCGAAGCCGGCTCGGGCAAGAGCGAGCTGGCGCTGGAACTGCTCAGCCGCGGTCACCGACTGGTGGCCGACGATGCCCCCGAGTTCACCCAGATCGCGCCCGACGTGCTCGACGGCACCTGCCCCGAATTGCTCCAGGATTTGCTGGAAGTACGCGGCCTGGGCGTCCTGAACGTCCGCGACATGTTCGGCGACACCGCGGTGAAGAAGAACAAGTACCTGCGCCTGATCGTGCACCTGACCCGGCCGATGACCGAGCCGACGCCGTCCGGCTACGAGCGTCTGACCGGCGATTCGGGCAGCCGCCATGTGCTGGACCTGGACGTCCCGCTGATCACCCTGCCGGTCATGCCCGGCCGCAATCTGGCCGTGCTGACCGAAGCGGCGACCCGGCTGCATATCCTGCGCACCAAAGGCATCGATCCGGCAGCGATGTTCATCGCCCGCCATAGCAACCTGCTGGAGCGACGCACGCCATGAGTATCGCGCCCTCCACGCTGATGATCGTGAGCGGGCTATCCGGCTCGGGCAAATCGGTCGCGCTGAAGACCTTCGAAGATCTGGACTACTACTGCTCGGACAATCTGCCGGTCGAGCTGCTGCCGGACTTCGTCAAAAGCCGCCTGCGTGGCAACCCGGTCGGCGACCAGCGCCTGGCGGTGGGCATCGATGTGCGCAGCCGCAGCGACCTGACCCAGCTGGCGCAGTGGCGCCAGGCCGCGCAGGAATACGGCATCGAGGCGCGATTGCTGTTTTTCGAAGCCAGCGACGAGGCATTGATCAAGCGGTATGCCGATACCCGCCGCCGCCACCCGCTCAGCCATCTCGGCCTGGCACTGCCGGAAGCGATCACCCGCGAGCGCCAGTTGACCGAACCGTTGCGTACGCAGGCCGATGCCGTCATCGACACCAGCACGCTCAACGTGCATCAATTGCGGCGCCGCGTGGTCACCGAGTTCGCGCTTGGTTCCCATGATCGGCTGTCGCTGCTGTTCGAATCGTTCGCCTACAAGCGCGGCGTGCCGGCCGAAGCCGACTTCGTGTTCGATGCGCGCGTGCTGCCCAATCCGCATTGGGATCCGGAGCTGCGTCCACTCACCGGCCGCGATGCCGGCGTGCGCAACTATCTGGACAACGAGGCCGACGTGCAACGCTACAGCGCGCAGATCGTGGACCTGCTCGACACCTGGCTGCCACGACTGCGCAACGACACCCGCAGCTACGTGACCATCGCCTTCGGTTGCACCGGCGGCAAGCACCGTTCGGTGTACATGGCCGAACGCATGGCCCGACATGCGCGCGAACAGGGCTGGCCGGAAGTGGCGACGTTTCATCGCGAGCAGGACTGAGGGGCGCGGATTCGGGAATCGGGAATCGGGAATCGTTACAGCGGCATCCTGCGGCGTGTGCTGCATCTACGTTGAGGACGCACGCTCGCTGGCCCTATTTTTAGGTTGGATTGCTTGCGGCGGCTGGCGTCTGGCGGACGCTGCGCAGGCCCGACAACGCTGCAGCTGACGCGACTGGATCGCCAACGTCCCGAAAACCGCTTGGCGCTCTCATTCGGCGCGCTCTGCAACGCTGCACGACCAAGGCGTTGGCGCCGTTACACCCAATGCGTCGATGGTATTCCGCCACGCATGGCTACATGCCCCTGCTCGCTGAAGGCAAAACGGCAGCGCTCGCTTGCGATGCGGGTCGCACTGCTGACGCTGCATGAGGCACGGCTCGGCGCCAGGTAGGCAGCGCACGATGGCCACACATGCTGCCGCCACGTCGCTGCAGCGGTCCTAAACATCTATTCAGTTCGCAACGCATCTGTGCGGGCAAACGCTATCGCGCAGTCATGCTGACCTGTTAACGTTTCGGCATGGCCTGTGGCATTCTCCTCATTACTCATCCCGGCATTGGCGCAGCGTTGTTGAACGTGGCGACAGGGCTGTTGCGGCAATTGCCGTTGAAGACCGAAGCATTCGACGTGCCGTTCGATGCAGACCTGGACGCATTGCTGCCCCAGGCATCGTCGGCGATGCGCCGGGTCGACAGCGGCGACGGCGTGCTGGTCATGACCGACCTGTACGGCGCCAGCCCCAGCAATCTCGCCAACCGTCTGGCCAAGCTGGGCACCCCGGTTCGCCGGGTGTCCGCGCTGAGCCTGCCGATGCTGCTGCGCGTGATGAACTACCCCGAACAAGGATTGCAGGAGCTGCCCGCCACTGCGGCGGCCGGTACCCGCAACGGAGCGATCATCGACGATGCTTGAACGCGAACTCATAGTTTCCAACCGACTCGGACTGCATGCGCGGGCCACCGCCAAGCTGGTGCAGACGCTGTCGTCGTATCGCAGCAACGCCACCCTGGCGGCCAAGGGGCGCGAGGTGAATGCCAAGAGCATCATGGGCGTGATGTTGCTGGCCGCAGGCCAGGGCACTAGCGTGGTGGTGCGGCTGGATGGCGAAGACGAAGCCGAGGCCTTGCAGGCGCTGGTGGACCTGTTCGAGCGTCGTTTCGACGAGGACAGCTGAGCATGCGCGGCGTCGGCGCCGTTGCGACCGACACGGCGCCGCTGCGCCAGGGACGCGCATGAGCCTGCGCCTGCGCGGACATGGCGCTGCACGCGGCAATGCACTTGGCCGCGCGCGCGTGCGCCAGAGCCATACCCTGGAAGTGGCCGAACAACGCGTGCCCGCCAATCAGGTGGAAACGCAGCTGCAGCGCCTGCATGCAGCCATCGCGTCGGCACGGGTCGAAATGCAGCAGCTGCGCGACCGCCTGCACGGCGCACTGGCGCGCGAGGTCGGCGAATTTCTCGAGCTGCATGCATTGCTGCTCGATGACCCCGAACTGCTGCAAGGCCTGGATGAGCTGATCCGCACCCACCGTTACAGCGCCGACTATGCCCTGCGTGTGCAGCGCGACCGCCTGGCGGCGGTGTTCGACGGGATGGAGGATGCGTACCTCAAGAGCCGCATGGACGATCTGGATCACGTGATCGGCCGCATCCATGCATTCCTGCACAAGCGCGCACCCGACCTCAAGGGGGTGGCCGGCGAGATCCTGGTGTGCGACAACGTGGCACCTTCCGAGCTGGCGCAGCTGCAGGCGCAAGGTGTGGTCGGCATCGTCACCACGGCCGGCAGCACGCTGTCGCACAGCGCGATCCTGGCGCGCAGCCTGCACCTGCCGTTGGTGGTAGGCGTCAGCGACGCGCTGCAGCGCATCGAAGATGGCGATGTGCTGATTGTCGATGCCGGCTCGGGCCAGGTGATCGTCGACCCCAAGCCCGAACATCTGCGCGACTACCGCGAGCGCCTGCGTGCACTGGCCAAGGAACAGCGCGAGCTGGGCCGGCTACGCTCCAAGCCCACGCGCACGCGCGACAACGTCGACATCACCCTGCTGGCCAACGCCGAATCGCTGGAAGACGTGGCCAACGCGCATGCGCTCGGGGCCAGCGGCCTGGGCCTGTATCGCACCGAATTCCTGTTCCTGCAGCGCAACGAGCTGCCGGACGAAGACGAACAGTTCCACACCTACCGCGACACCGTGCTGGGCATGAGCGGCCGCCCGGTCACCATCCGCACCCTGGACCTGGGCGCCGACAAGGCCGACCGCACCGGTCTGACCTTGAGCGATGAGGACAACCCGGCGCTGGGTCTGCGCGGCGTGCGCCTGTCGCTGGCGCGGCCGGCGGTGGCGCAGGCGCAATTGCGCGCGATCCTGCGTGCGTCCGGCTACGGGCCGGTGCGCATCCTGGTGCCGATGGTCAGCGGCCGCGAAGAAATCCTGCAACTGCGCAAGCAGTTGAAGAAGCTCACCGCGCAGCTGCGCGCCGAAGGCCACGAGATCGCCGAGCACATTCCGCTGGGCGCGATGATCGAAGTGCCGGCGGCGGCATTGGCGTTGGACTGCTTCATCGACGATATCGATTTCCTGTCCATCGGCACCAACGACCTGGTGCAGTACCTGCTGGCGGTGGATCGCAACAACGAGGCGTTGGGCGAGCTGTACTCGCCCCTGCATCCCGCCGTCCTCCGACTGATCGCGCAGGTCATCGCCACCGGACGCGCCTACGGCAAGCCGGTCGCGGTGTGCGGCGAAATCGCCGGCGATCCGCGCTTCGTGCCGATGCTGCTGGCGTTGGGGCTCACCGAGTTCAGCCTGCATCCGGCCACCTTGCTGGAAGTGCGCCGCGCGGTGCGCGACACCCATCTGGGCGAGTTGCGCGTGCACGGCGAAAAATTGCTGCGCGCCCGCGATCGCAAGGGCATCGAAAAATGGCTGACTGGCCACGCGCAGGGGTTGCTGCGGTAATTGCGACGCGCACCCGGCCCGGCAGCGCGGCCGATGCTTCCAGACCTGCGTTTCCTTCAAAACGGCGATCGACACGATTTCGCAGCCCTGAGGCGGGCAGACGGTGCTGCGAATCGGCACGCACCGCTTGGGCAGTGCGATTGCTGCGCGCCGGTCACGCCCGCTCGCACCGCTTTGATCGCCTCCTTGGTCGAAAAGCGCATCGAAAATTCCGCCCGCATCGTCAATCGCGTACCGCTCCATCCACCTTCAGCAGCCCTCGCGGCTTGGCTGCGTCCACCGCGCATGCCCTGCGCAAGCGCGCGGCAGCGACCCTGTATGTTTCGTCACCATACGCAAGCGATAATGCCTTGCTGACCCAGCACCGCGTCCTTTACTGGCGCGTCCACTCTTCCGGGAAGCCGCGCATGGCCGAAGCCGTCCGCCACGACAAAACCGCGCGCCAGCTACGCCTGCTGTCCGACGCGCTGGATAGCGGACGCCTCGGGCCGGTACGCCGGTTGGTCAATACGCTGGCGCCGGCGGAAATAGGCAACCTGCTCGAATCGCTGCCGCCCGGCAAGCGCGAAGTGGCGTGGGGGCTGGTCGATCCGGAAGACGATGGCGAGGTGCTGCTGCACGTCGGCGACGAAGTGCGCGAAAGCCTGCTGGCCGACATGGACCCGGACGAGATCGTGGCTGCGGTCGAAGACCTGGACATCGACGATCTGGCCAACCTGGTCGAAGACCTGCCCGATACCGTCATCGATGAAGTGCTCAAGTCGATGGACCGCGAAAACCGCGAGCGGCTCGAGCAGGTGCTGTCGTATCCGGAAGACACCGCCGGGCGTCTGATGAACCCGGACGTGGTCACCGTGCGCGCCGACGTCAACGTGGATGTGGTGCTGCGCTATCTGCGCCTGCGCGGCGAGCTGCCCGACCACACCGATCACCTGTACGTGGTGAGCCGGCGCCACCAATACCTGGGCCGTGTGCCGCTGGCGGCGCTGGTCACCCACGAAGACAGTACGCCGGTCAACCGGCTGATCGACGACGAGCAACCGGCCATCGATGTCGGCGACGGTTCGGACGAAGTGGCGCGGCGCTTCTCCGACCACGACTGGATCTCCGCGCCGGTGGTGGACGACAACAACATCCTGCTCGGCCGCATCACCATCGACGACGTGGTCGACATCATCCGCGAGCAGGCCGAGCACCAGGCCATGAGCGCGGCCGGTCTGGACGAAGACGAAGACATGTTCAGCCCGGCACGGCGCGCCTTCCGGCGCCGCCTGATCTGGCTGAGCATCAATCTGTGCACCGCGTTTCTGGCGTCCAGCGTGGTCAGCAGGTTCGAAGGCACCATCGAAAAACTGGTGGCGCTTGCGGCGCTGATGCCGATCGTTGCCGGCATGGGCGGCAATGCCGGCACCCAGGTGCTGGCACTGATGGTGCGCGGTCTGGCACTGGGCCAGATCGGCTCGTCCAACGTGATGACCTTGCTCAAGAAAGAGCTTACTGTCGCGCTGATCAACGGGCTGTGCCTGGGCATCGGGCTTGGCTTGATCGTGCTGGCCTGGTTCCGGCAACCGATGCTGTCGCTGGTGATCGGCACCGCGTTGACGGTGAACATGCTCACTGCCGCCTTCGGCGGAGTGCTGGTGCCGGTGACGCTGAAACGGTTGGGCTTCGATCCGGCATTGGCCGGTGGCGTAATCCTGACCACCTTGACCGACGTGATGGGCTTTTTGAGCTTCCTGGGCCTGGCCACGTTGATACTGCTGCCCTGACCTGCGGTACCTGGCCTAGCGCGTGTGATGCACGCGATGACGACAAGCAGATGAATATTCGACAGGAATCGCCGCGCCTCGACACGCCAGCGCACCGGCATGCGGTAATACTGCACCCATGTGATCGGTCGGGAGAGCTGCGTGATTCGTCGTTGTCTTGTTGTCATTGCCTTTGCGCTATTGCTGGCCGGCTGTTCCAGCATGGCTGAGCGCCACCATGACGAACGCCGCGGCCACTTCGTCACCCGCACGTTGAAACTGGACGGGCGCCTGTACCGCTATCAAGTGTTCGTGCCGGCGTCCAAGGTGCCGCAGCCGTGGCCCATCGTGCTATTCCTGCATGGCTCGGGCGAGCGCGGCGATAACGGGCGCGACCAGGCCGAAGTCGGCGTGGGCCCGTACTTGAGCGAACACACCGCCGACTTCCCCGCACTTGTCGTGCTGCCGCAAGTGCCCGAGGACGAGGAGTGGATGGGCATCAATGCGCGCATGGCGATCGCGGCGCTGGATGCGGCCAGCGCCGAGTTCGGTGCCGACCCGCAGCGCACCTACCTCACCGGCATTTCGATGGGCGGCTATGGCGCCTGGGAAATCGGGCTGATGCAGCCGCGCCGGTTTGCGGCGATCGTGCCGATCTGCGGCGCGCTCAAGGCACCGCGCGATGAGCGCCGCACCTTGTACGTGAGCCTGGTGGCGAAGGAAGCGGACCCGTACACCGCGGCAGTGACACAACTCAAGCACGTACCGATCTGGATGTTCCATGGCGCCAAGGACGACTCGGTACCGCCGCACGACGACCGCGCGTTGTACCGCGCTGCGAAAGGCGTGGGCGCCAATGTGCGTTACAGCGAATACCCGGAAGGCAACCACAACGCCTGGGACGCGACCTATGCGGACCCGACGATGTGGGAATGGATGTTCAGGCAGCGCCTGCGCTGACGGGCGATGCAGCGCCATGACGCCGCACCTGCCATCAGTGGTGATACCCATTGTCCGCAGTGACCTTGCCGCGAAACACGCGGTACGACCACACCGTGTAGCCCAGGATCAGCGGCAGCAAGGCGACCAGACCGACCATCGCGAACAGCTGCGAAGACGGCGGTGCGGCAGCCTGCCAGAGGGTGTAGACCGGCGGCACCAGATACGGCCACATGCCCAGCACCAAGCCCAAGAAGCCCAGCACGAACAGGCCCATCGCCAGCAGGAATGGCAGCGCATCCGAGCGCGCGGCCTCGCTCGCACGCCACAGCGCAACCCCCACGATGGCCACCAGCAGCGGCACCGGCATCAGCCACGGATAGTGCGTGCCACTGAACCAGCGCTCCATCACATGCGACTGCAGCGAAGGCAGCCAGGCACTGACCAGGCCGATGAAGATCAACACACTGATGGTCAACGGTCGGCTCAACTGCCGCGCCAACTGCTGCACATGGCCTTCTGTCTTGAGAATCAGCCAGGTACTGCCGAGCAGCGCATAGCCGAACACCAAGGCGGCGCCCGTCAGCATCGCGAACGGGCTGAACCAGCCCCAGATGCCGCCGACATAGCGGTCGTTCTCGATCTGCAGACCCTGCACCAGGGCGCCCAGGATCACGCCCTGCGCGAAGGTGGCCAGGATCGAACCGGCGGCAAACGCATTACTCCACAAGCGCCGCGATCGATGCGCCTTGAAACGGAATTCGAACGCCACGCCGCGGAACACCAAGGCCATCACCATCAACAGCACCGGCAGATACAGCGCCGACAGGATCACCGCATACGCCTTGGGAAATGCGGCCAGCAGCCCTGCCCCGCCGAGCACCAGCCAGGTTTCGTTGCCGTCCCAGATCGGCGCGGCGGTGTTCATCATCAGATCCAGCTGCGCTTCGTCCTTTCGGAACGGCGCCAGGATACCGATGCCGAGCACGAAGCCGTCCAGCACGACGTACATCAGCACCCCGAAGCCGATCACCGCAAACCACGCCACCGGCAAGACGCTCGTCATCTCCATCATGCAGCTCCGTCGATCGATTCGTCGGCCGCCGACAGCGGCCGTGCGGGCGTGTGTTCGCCATGGTCCAGCTGCGGCGCATCATGCGGTGTCGGTCCGATCTTGCCGATCTTGACCAGGTACCAGATGCCCCAGCCGAACACGAACGCGTAGCCGGCCACATACACCGTCAGCGAGATGGCGGTCATCAGCGCAGACTGCGGGCCCACCGCATCGGCGGTGCGCAACAAGCCGTAGACCGCATAGGGCTGCCGGCCGATTTCGGTGACGAACCAGCCGGAAATCAGCGCGATGAAGCCGCTCGGCAACATCCAGCGCCAAACCGCCAGCAACCAGCGCCAGTGCACCAGCTTGCCGCGCCACAACGCGAACGCAGACACCCAGGCCACCAGCAGCATCAATGAGCCGATCCCTACCATGATGCGGAAGGCGAAGAACACCGGCGTCACCGGCGGGCGCTCGCTTGCGGGCACCGACGTCAGCGGTGCGATGCTGCCATCCGGGCGGTGGGTCAGAATCAGGCTGCCCAGGCGCGGAATCGCCACCTCATAGTCGTTACGCTCGGCCTGTGCGTTGGGCACCGCAAACACCACCAGCGGGAATCCCTCGCCCGGTTTTTCGGCATGCCAGTGCGCTTCCATCGCGGCGATCTTCATCGGCTGATGCTTGAGCGTGTTCAAGCCGTGCATGTCGCCGACAACGATCTGCAGTGGTACGGCGATCGCGGCAAACACCACGGCCAGCTTCAGCATGCACAGCCCGGCTTGGCGATGCACGCCACGATGCAGATACCACGCGCCCACTGCACCCACCACGAAGCAGGTGGTGATGAATGAGCCAAGCGCCATGTGCGCAAGCCGGTACGGGAACGAGGGATTGAAGATGATCTTCAACCAGTCGACCGGGTGGACGATGCCGCCGATGACATCAAAGCCGGCCGGGGTCTGCAACCAGCTATTGGACGAAAGAATCCAGAACGTGGAAAACAGCGTGCCCAGCGCCACCATGCAGGTGGACAGCAAATGCAGGCGCTCGGAAATGCGCCCCCAGCCGAACATCATCACTCCCAGGAAACTGGCTTCCAGAAAGAACGCGGTGAGCACTTCATAGCTCAGCAGTGGCCCGATCACGCCACCGGCCACGCGGCTCAATTCCGGCCAGTTGGCCCCGAACTGGAAGGCCATCACGATGCCGCTGACCACGCCCATGCCGAAGGACACGGCAAAGATCTTCTGCCAGAAGAAATACAGCTCGCGCCAGACCGGCAGACGCGTGCGCAACCAGCGCCATTCCAGAAACGCCAGCAGACTGGAAAGCCCGATGGTGAATGCCGGAAACAATACGTGGAACGCGATGACGAATCCAAACTGGATCCGCGATAACAGCAGTGCGTCCATGGAGAACCCTCCAGGAAAAGTGATCGTTGGCGAGCAGCTCGCAGGTTGATCACCGGGATGCACTGCATCGGGCGATCGCGAGCTCGCTGCTGCGCTAGACGATCATGATAGGGATGGTCGCGCCCGTTCCCGATGCGACACGGCGTCGCATCCGCGACAAATTGCCGCCCCTGTACTGCGGTGCGTCGGACCACCTGCCTCCGCTGGGCAGTGCGCCGTGCGCCGGGGGCGACCCAATGGCGCGAATGCTGTCACGGCGAAATGCCGGGCGCTGGTCAGTGCACGTCGCCAGGCGGCGCAGGACCTGCCACGCCCTGCCTTCCAACCAAGTTGGCGCAACGCTATGGCCGCACCCGCTCCCAGATCCGCAGAAAGTTGCCGCTATACACATCGACGATGCGTTGCGTGGGCCAGCCGGCATCCAGCATCGCCTGCGTGAGCTTGTGCAGATCCGCACCGCTGCGCATCCCGGTCGGCAGGCTGGAAATGCCGCCATCGAAATCGCTACCGAAACTCAAGTGTTTCCATGGATCTTCGACGATTCCCATGGCGGCAATCTGTCGGGCGAACGCTTCGTAATAGCCGACGACAAAGGCAAGATCGGCATCCATATCCGGCGTGCCATCTGCCAAAAGTGAATGCTGCAAGAAGTACGGCGCCAGGATGACGCTGATGCAGCCACCGGTCTGCACGATGGCACGGATCGCCGCGTCGTCGAGCGCCCGGTCCAGGTGATGCGAAGGCCGCGTTTCCACACCACGCGTGACGCTGCGCGATGCGCCATGCGAAACGAAGGCCGGCACGTCGCGACGGAGGCAGATGCCGCAGGCGTCACGTATCCCCTGGCTCGAGGTATGCGAAAGATCCACCAGAAGCCCGACATCGATGCAGCGCTCCACCACCTGCCGGCCAAACTCCGTCAGCCCCGCACCTTTACGTTCGCGCCACGGATTGAGCGATGCATAGCCGGCCTGGGAGATGTCGGTGTGGCTGAAATGGTTGAGCGTCAGATAGGCGGCGCCGGCCCTGGCTGCACTTTCCAGACGCGCCAGCCGCAACGCCTGGCTGCGGCTCCCGCGTGGTCCAAGCATGTGCGCACCCTCCAACGACAGGATGGCGCAGCACAGACCTGCTGCGCGAATCGCGCGTAGCTCGGTGGCGCTGCGTGCCAGCCGCATTCGCCCGCCGCTTGCCGCCACCATCTCCTGGACATAGCGCCGATGCTCCACCCAGTGCTTCCAGGGGTCGAGAAAAGGCACAGCGACGAGGTTTTCCCAAAGTGCGTGGGCGCTGAAACAGGCACCGCCATAGCCACCGGCGAGAAAGTCCGGGCCGCTCACGTGGTACATCAGCGGTTGGTTGCGACCTCTCGGTGAGGTCTTGGACATCAACCAGAGGATCGGAGAACGCCGATGCGCTTTCCAATCGCCCTTCCAGAAATCGAAGCCACCTAGGGAAGGTCTGATCAACTCACCGCAGATGCGCGACACTATCGCCTTATGTAGAGGATTCATCCATGCAGCTGACGTTCGGTGACGCTGAGGGCTTGGGCAAGCGTAAGCAGACCCGGCGCGAGATCTTTCTTGCCGAGATGGAGCAGGTTGTTCCGTGGCAGCAACTGCTTGCCCTGATCGCGCCGCACTATCCAGTGTCGGGGCGGCCAGGTCGGCAGCCGTACGCACTGGCGACGATGTTGCGGATT
>NZ_JAGHWR010000043.1:0-16401 GCF_017746155.1 Xanthomonas sp. D-36-1 | reverse complement strand
CTGCCGACCTGGCCGCCCCGACACTGGATAGTGCGGCGCGATCAGGGCAAGCAGTTGCTGCCACGGAACAACCTGCTCCATCTCGGCAAGAAAGATCTCGCGCCGGGTCTGCTTACGCTTGCCCAAGCCCTCAGCGTCACCGAACGTCAGCTGCATGGATGAATCCTCTACATAAGGCGATAGTGTCGCGCATCTGCGGTGAGTTGATCAGACCTTCCCTAGGGGAGATGGCAGCGGTCGATGGTCCCAGAGTGCGGCCAGATCGCGTGGTCGAAGACAGCCGCTGCCCTGCCGATGTTCGATGCATCGTGGAAGGCCGACTGATCGTGAGTGCGACGGTCCTGGGGGGCGGATGGTCCAAACAGGTTGACCTCACGTTAGGCATCCCGGTCCCTATTGCCGATGGCATGTTGACGCTGGTGGATGCCACGCCCACGCCCATCGCCCCGGAAACCGCCGCACGCTCTGCGGCACGCTTCACCTTCACATTTCAAGGCGGTCGCTAGCCAAGCATGCCCTCAGGCTAAAGATCCGCATCTTGCGTCAGCGACCACTTCCAGCGGATTGGAAGTTGCCTGCCCTACTTTCGTTAAATTGCGCTGATCGCGGGCCGAATGCACTGGATCGCCACTGCGAAGTCCAAGCAGCTGGTCGGACGCAACAAGATCCCGCACCCATTACCGCAGCGATTGAAACGTTTCTCGCAGGTGGTCGACCAATGCAGGCGGATTTCCCATCGCAGCGAAATGCCCGCTCGCCCCGACCCGCGCGGCAATCGTCGAGAAGGTCACCGCGGAAGCGTGTGTGCGTCTGCAGGCGGCCCTGCCCGACGACGACGCCCCGCCCGATCCCCTGGCAAGCCTGAGACGCATCACGCACGCCTTGGTGGAAGACCTGGATCTGGTCATCTCCAGCGTCACCGGGATGGGCATGGACGGCGCCGAACGCGGCAATACCTGTTACGCCGCGCCGGAATGGCAGCCGTTCCAGGCGCATCTGGATGCTTCTTCTTGCATGGCCGGCAGCGCGGCGTGTTGGGTATCGAAATGTCGGCGTCCTGATGGAGCGACTTCTATCTCTCGTGCCTGTTCGGAGCCGGTTGGGCTGTGGCCACCGGCGCACTGGCACAGGCATCGGTCGTGCGTGCGGTCCCGACCTCGTTCCTGGACGGCGCACGTTCCGGTTCGAGAGTGCAATCTCCCTAGCCGCAAGCCGGGACAACACGCGATTGATCGCGTTTGCTCAGTTGAAGCGATCGGTCTCTAACGAAGCGGCAAGCCAGTTCGCCGGGGGACGGGCACGGTCTGCACGCGATGCACGAGGATCACCTACGCATCATGCGCTGTCGGCGGTTGATGCAGACGATGCATCTCCGCGCGCTCAGAGACGCAAGGGCACCGTCGAGCGAAAGATCGCAGGCCCCGAATCTGTGCGGTCAGCCGCACGTCATCGCGCCTCACGCTCCCCCGCCGTTATGGGGCAGCGCGCCCTTGTCTTCCTGTAGCTCGCGCTTGAACGGCACGTCCGGCGGTGGGCGTGCGGTGGCCGGTTGATCGTTGAGATTGGGGTCGCTCAGGCCGCAACCGCCACCCAATTGCAGGAGCGACACCACGCAGCTGATCTTGGTGGTCGTGCCCGGAATCGGAATCTCGATCTTCTTCAGGCCGCGCCGCACCCACTCCTGCAGCAGCGTCTGGTTCGGCATCCAGTACTTGTCCAGCGATGTCGGCGTGTAGCCGTACGGCGGACGTTTAAGCCAGGTGCCGCCCTGGGCAATCTGGTCGCGGGTCCAGGTATCGGCCTCGCTGCCCGGTGGTCCGCGGTCACCTGTCGCCTTGCCGGCATCACCTGTTCCGGTGGCCACCTTGACGCTGCCATCGGCATTGAACATGCCGTTGCGCTGGGCGTTGGCGCCTGTCGTGTCGCCTTGCCGATCGCGGTCGGATTTGCTCCAGTCGTCGGCGTTGGCGGCCACGTCCCACCCGCCGCTGCGATCGGCAGGCGTCGGGCCGGCATGACTGCTGGCGGCGGGCTTGACGGGCGACGATGCAGCGGCCGCCGCGCTGCCGGAACGCTCGGACGGAGCAGGACTGGCCTGCGACTGCGCAGGTTGCGCGGCTGCTTGCGCGGATGGCGCCGGCTGCGGGTCGGGAGTCGCAGGCGCAGGCGCCGCTGGCACGACAGGTGTCGCCGCCAATGGCGCAGGCGTCGGATCCGGTACGTTCGGCAGCTCTGCAGGACGCACCGCGATGTCAGGCATGCGCACCGTCGGCGAGATCTCACGCAGGCGTGCAGCCGGCGCTGAGATTTGCGGGCGCTCGGGGATGACGACGTCGCGCTCGCGCACCGTTGGGGCCGTGGCGGTGCGCAGCGCTACATCCGTGGCCGGACGTTGCAGTTCGCGCACCTGCGGACGTTCGGTCAGCGTCTGGATGTCGCGTTGACGCACCTCGACCTGCGGTGCTGCGCGTTCGATCGCACGCGGCGTCAGCGTGATCGTTGGCGGCGGTGGTACGACAAAGTCGGTGGTGGCGACCGGGGTTTCGGTGACCTGCAGCGGCGATTCGATCGTCACCGGCGGTACCTGGAACGTCACCTGCGGAATGTCCGCGGCGACGGGTTCGCTGGCAGCTTGCACCGGTTCCGGCGCATGTTCCGGTGCCTGGGCCGTGTCCGGAGGCTCGACAGGATCGGCGGCTGGCTGCGCTGGTGTCGGTGTCGACAATGGAGCTGCCTCGCTTTTCGCCGCCGATGCACCCGCGTGCGCTGGCGAAGATGCCGCAGCTGCAGACGCCTGCGTCGACGCCTCAGCCGCAGGCTGCCCTTCCCCGCCGCCCTGCTCTTCCGCCCCATCGCCGATCAAGGTCATGCGCACCCGCGATTCGTCGCCGGGTGCGGTTTCCTCCGGCGCCCAGCGCACGGTGACCACCCAGACGAGCAGCGCAATAAACCCGAGGTGGATGAAAAAACTGCCAAGCACCGCCAACCAGTGCTGCCGACGCTGATCCTTCGGGCGCGGGTCCCAGTGCTGCCACCACAGGCTGCGGAACGCCTGGAACGGCGACAGGAGAGAGACGCCGGCCACACCGCGCCGGGCAGGCTGCTCACGCGCCAACAGCACATCCATGACCTGGTCATCGTTGAATGGCGCAGCCACGTGCTTGCGGTTGCCCATCCAGATGCCCCAGCCATACGGAAGGCCGGTGCGCCGATCCACAATGAGCTTGCCGGGCATGCGCGCGCGCAGTGCCTGCAGCAGATCGGCAGCCGTTGTCACCGGTGGTGCGGAATCAGGCCGCGCTGTCGCGCGGAATGTAGGGGGCGTCGCCGGTGGCGTGGTCGGTCGCGTCGCGCACCGCAGTCACGCCGGGCACGCGCCCCATCAGGGTCTTTTCGATGCCCTGCTTCAAGGTCACGTCGGCCATGCCGCAGCCGTGACAACCGCCGCCGAAGCGCAGCAACACCACGCCGTCGGCGGAGACTTCCTGCACGGCCACGCGCCCGCCATGCGATGCCAGCTGCGGGTTGACCTCGTTTTCCACCACCCAGCGCACACGCTCGACCATCGAAGCCGACTCTGCGGGCGCTTCGCCCTTGATCTTGGGCGCCTTGATGGTGAGCTGCTGGTTGCCGGTGGACTGGGTGACGTAGTCGATTTCGGCACCATCCATCCACGGCACGCTGGCGGCGACGACATACAAGGTGAAGCCGTCGCAGTCGATCGCCCATTCGTCGCCGCTCAGGTCCGCCGGTTCGGCGAACTCAAGCCGTGCATCGGCGCGTGGGGTGCCCGCATCCACCGCGCTCAGGCGCACGCCCATGCCGGGCACGCCCTCGCGCTCGATGAGCTTGCGGAAATAGGTCTGGGCTTTGTCGGATATCTGGATCATGCGGGTTATTCTACCGCTCAAAGCGCCCTCGCTCATGGAACACCGTGATCCTGGTGGGCGCGCCGTCCGCCACCCCTGCGAGACCGTCATGACCGATCTGATTCCCCTGGAGCAGGCGCATTGCCTCCCGCGCAAAGGCAGCGACCACAAGCTGGGCGAGGCGCGCCTGGCCGAACTGCTGCCGCAGGTGCCCGGCTGGGAGCTGGCCGAGGCCGGCATGGCGCTCACGCGCACGTTCCGCTTCGCCGACTATTACCGCACCCTGGCCTTCGTGAATGCGCTGGCCTGGATCGCCCACCGCGAAGACCACCACCCCGACCTGGGCGTGCATTACGACCGCGTCGTGGTGCGCTATTCCACCCATGACGTGGGCGGGCTGAGCGAGAACGACTTCATCTGCGCGGCCAAGACCGCGCAACTCTACGATCAAGGAATCACTGCATGAACATGTATCGCGCTGCGCTCGCCGGTCTCATCGTCGCCACCGGCCTCGGCGGCTGCGGCAAGTCGCCACAGCAGGCCTCTGCGCCCACCGTCGCGCCCACCGAACTGGCTGCCCTGAAGACGCCACCGCCGGAATATTCGCCGCAGCTGGCTTGCGCCGGTGTCGGCGGCACCACCGTGCTGCGGGTCGTGGTCGGCGCTCAAGGCACCCCCACCGACGTGTCGGTGGCACAGAGCAGCGGCCAGCCGGTGCTCGACGAAGCGGCCCAGAAGCGCGTGCGGGAATGGCAGTTCAAGGCTGCCACCCGCAATGGCCAGGCCGTGTCGCAGACCATCCAGGTGCCGGTCTCGTTCAAGCCGCCGGTACCGCGTCCAAACGAATGTTTCGCCATCGAGGAACGCGCACGCCGCGGCGGCTGAGGACCGCGCAGGTCGCTGACGCCTTGTTTCTGCACGGCGCAAGCGCGCCGACACAAGCGAATGAGCGCCAGCGCCCTGTTCGGGCGCGCTTGAGTTTCGCACATGGGTGACGCTGGCGCAGATGCGCTACGTTTCGTCTTCAACACCACGTCTTCGTCATCGCGGCATGGCCATCCTGCTTCCCCGGAGGTCGTGCGTATCTCGCGAGCTGCAGTCGCCACGCTCTCCGCAGGAAGTTCTTCATTCCACGAGGACGTCGCGCCACATGCTTGCAGTGTCATCACACAATCTCTGGATCGCGCTTGCGGTCACGCTGGCTGCCGGACTGGCGACCGGGCTCGGCAGCCTCATGGTGGTGTTCGCTAAAAAGCCCAATCCGCGGCTGTTGGCGTTCGGCCTGGCCTTCGCCGGCGGCGCCATGGTGTACGTGTCGCTCACCGAGATCCTCAACAAGTCGATCGCCGCGTTTTCCCAGGCCTACAACGACAAGCTCGGCTTTACCTTCGGCACATTGACCTTTCTGGGCGGCATGCTGCTGATCATGGTGATCGACCGCCTGGTGCCGAATCCGCACCAGAGTTTGTCCAGCGACGATCCGCAGTTTCGCGAAGACAACCGGGCCTATATCCGCCGGGTGGGGCTGATGACCGCCGTCGCGATCACCGCGCACAATTTTCCGGAAGGATTGGCGACTTTTTTCGCCACGCTTGAAAGTCCGGCGGTCGGCATGCCGCTGGCGTTCGCGATCGCCATCCACAATATTCCCGAAGGCATTGCGATCGCGGTGCCGGTGTATTTCGCCACGCGCAACAAGTTCTATGCGGTGGGCGCCAGCCTGCTCAGCGGGCTGGCCGAACCGATCGGTGCGGGCATCGGATATCTGGCCTTGTCCAGCGTGCTCTCGGACGCGGTCTTCGGCACCGTGTTCGGGCTGATCTCCGGGGTCATGGTGTTTCTGGCACTGGACGAGTTACTGCCGGCTGCCAAGCGGTACGCCCAGGGTCACGAGACCGTGTACGGCCTGGTCTCGGGCATGGGAACGCTGGCGATCAGCCTAGTGTTGTTCCGCTTCGCGACGCCGTGAAGCGCGTCGTGCGCTGGCATCTCATGATGACCTGGCCGCAAAGTCTGCTGCGCTAGGGGCTGAGAGCTTTCTGCAGCGACACCATCGCTGTCTTGTTGATGACGAGCCGATGCGCGCTGCCTGCCTGAAATCAACCGCGTGCGTCTTCGCGCACCTTCGTGGCAGATGGCTTCCCGCACTTCTGCTGAACACCGTCGCGCCCGGTCGACTGAAGCACAGTTTTAGAAAGGTTCCAGACATTCAAACCGGCGCATGGTACGCGCGTCATCAACGCGCACACAGCGAGGTGCCGTATGCAACGCACATGGTCACAAGGGCGCCTTGCCTTGGCGCTGTCGATCGCATCCACCGGCCTGATCGCGCTTGGCGGGTGCCGACGTACTGACTCACCGGCGCCGGCCGCCGCCGAGCCTCCGCCGCCTCCCAGCGCGATGGCAACGCCGGCTTACGCGCCGCCCACGGCGGACCAGCTTTACCAATTGGTCGCGCCGATTGCCCTGTTTCCAGATAAGTTGCTGGCGCAAACGCTGGCGGCGTCGGTCTATCCCGATCAAGTGGTCACTGCACAGGAATGGCTACGCAGCAATAGCGGTTTGAGCGCTGCCGATCGCGCGCAGGCCACGGTGTCGCAATCGTGGGATCCGAGTATCAAGGCACTGACTGCCTTTCCCGATGTGGTGGCCCAACTGGCCGGCAATCTGGATTGGACGCGTACGCTCGGCGATGCCTATGCCCACGACCCCAACGATGTGCTCAACGCGGTGCAGATCATGCGCCAACGCGCCCAGGCCAGCGGCCATCTGCGCAGTACGCCGCAACAACAAGTGCAGGTGGCGCGCCACGTGGTGGTGACGCCCATTCTGGATGAGGGCCGCATCCCGCCGCCCTCGCAGGTGATCACCATCGAACCAGCGCAACCGGACGTGGTGTACGTACCGCGCTACGATCCCGGCGTGGTCTACGGCACGCCATCGGGAGTATCGCTACCGCCCGGTCCGCTGGTACGACGAAGGCGACGTCGTCACCACCGGCCTGGTGTCGTTCGGCGTCGGCGTGCTGGTGGGCGGCGCACTTGAGCACCATCACGGTTGGTTCGGCTGGGTCGAGCCGGCGCCTGTCTGGCACCGCTGGGGCTGGAACAGCTGGGGTGTGGATTGGAACGCGCCGCCGGCCGCACCGCATTACGTGGTCTACCAGAACCATGTCTATGCGCCGCGCACCACCACCATCAACAACCGAAACACCTATATCGATGCGCGCTCGTATGTGAATCAGGATCAGCGCCATTGGTCCAATCCGACATCCGCGCCCGTGGCCGGGATGTCTCCGGCCAGCTTCCACGCAGCGCAGGCGGCCGCTCTGCCTGCAGCGGTCGCCAACGCACGTGGGCTTGGTGCGTTTGCAGGAGCCACCACGCCGGCGCCCTCGCCCGCGCAGCTGCATCGCCCGCCCGACTATGCGCATCTGGCCACACCGCATTTCAGTGCGCAGATGCTGCAGCCAGGGCGCCCGGTCGCGCTGAACGCGTCGCCGTCGCCGCATGCTGCGTCCCTGACACCTGCGGCCCGTCCGATGCAGCCATTGCCCTCTGGGATGCGTTCGCCGCGCGTGCAAGCGCCGGCATTCGCATCGGCCGCAGCGCCTGCGCGGGTGAATGACCTACAGGCCGCACAGCAGCGCGTGGCGCAGATGCACGCAGATTCGCGGGCAGCGCAGGAGCAAGCAGCGGCAGCCAACCGTGCACATGCCGGCATGCCGCCGCGTGATGCATTGGCGAGCCGCGACGCCCGCGACAGCCAGTTCCGGGCGCAAGCCCACCCTGCGCAATGGAAGCCGCCCGTGCAAGAGCAACGACAGCTGCCGCCCCATCAGCAATTCGCATCCGCAGCATTGCCGCGTGTCGAACATGCGCAGCAGTCGCAGCCGCGTTACGAACCGCACCCGGTCATGAAGGCAGAGCCGCAGCAGCGCATGCAGCGGATGGCGTCCTTCGCCCCGCCGCGCGCCGCTCCGACACATCAGGCCGATATGCACCAGCAACGCCCGCATCCGTCGGCGCAGCCGCAACATCACGACCACCGCCACGAGGGCTGAGCCAGCGCGCTGGCTCAGCCCTCGTGGCTGCGTCAGCGACCGAGCTGGTCCAGCGCCTCGGCCAGCTCTGGCGCCAGCGGCGCGCTCAACACATACGGCGTCTTGCCGGCATCCAGCGCGAATTCCAGCGATGCGGCATGCAGGAACAGCCGCTTCAACCCAAGCTGGTCGCGTAGGCGCTTGTTGACGTCCGCCTCGCCGTATTTATCGTCGCCGGCCACCGGGTGCCCCAGGTGCTGGGCATGCACGCGAATCTGATGGGTGCGGCCGGTTTCGATGCGCACTTCGCAATACGAATGCCCGCCGCGCCGTTCCAGCAACCTGAAATGGCTCAGCGACGGCTTGCCGATCGCATTCACCTGCACATGTCGCTCCCCTCCCTGGCGCAGGCCGATGTGCAGCGGCGCGTCCACGGTCATCACGCCGTCGGGCATGCGGCCCACCAGCAGGGTCAGGTAGCGCTTGGTGATGCCGCGCCCTTCGACGCGGTCGTCTTCACGCATCAAGGCCTGCAGCTCGGTCAGCGCCGAGCGCTTCTTGGCCACGATCAATAGGCCCGATGTATCGCGATCGAGCCGATGCACCAGTTCCAGGCTCTGGTTCGGCCGCAGCGCCCGCAGCGTCTCAATGGCGCCAAAACTGATCCCGCTGCCGCCATGGCTGGCGACTCCAGAGGGCTTGTTGAGGGCAAGCAGGCGCGCATCCTCGAACACGATCGCCGCTTCCAGCCTGGCCATGAACGAGGACGGTGGCGCTGCCTTGTCGCCTTTGTCGTTGATGCGTACCGGCGGAATCCGCACTTCTTCGCCGCCTTCGAGCTTGCGCTCGGCCTTGGCCCGCCCGCCGTTCACCCGCACCTGGCCGCTGCGGACCAGCTTGTAGATCAGGCTGCGCGGGGCGCCCTTGAGCTGGCCGAGCAGGAAATTGTCCAGCCGCTGTCCAGCACGGTCTTCCGGAACTTTGAGAATACGCACGCCGACGCGGTCGGCCGGCGGCTTGGGGGGCTGGGGGTCGGTCATCCGGCTCTTTATTCTGTTACACTCGGCGAGCGAGATAAGGGTTTGATTTTGTTGGAAGTTGATTGGCCAGAAGCCTGACTTCCGATGATTCCGGCACAGTGCGCGACCACCGCCCCCGGGGCGGCCATGTTAGCGGCTCACCGGCCTACCCGGCCATCGCCAGCGGTTTTTGACCGCTGCGCTGAACATGTCCCGTGCGCTGCCCCGGTTCGTCCGGACGCGGCTGCCGGCCCTGAAACACCTATAAAACTTAAACAAGCGCTCCCGCGGCCTGCCGTGGTGTTGCAGCGCTGGAAACTCTGGTCAGGCCTGTCCGCGCGTTGCGCGAAGGGCCGACAAGCTGTTCCAGAGGCAAAACGTCACGGCGTTCCGCGCGGTAGAGCGCGTGAGGAACGCAACAATGAAGCGAATGCTGATCAACGCAACGCAGGCCGAAGAGCTGCGCGTGGCGATTGTGGACGGCCAGACCCTGTACGACATCGACATCGAACAGCCGTCCAAGGAACAAAAGAAGTCCAACATCTACAAGGGCCGTATTACCCGGCTTGAGCCTTCCCTGGAAGCGGCGTTCGTGGACTACGGCGCCGAGCGTCATGGCTTCCTGCCGTTGAAGGAAATTTCCCGCGATTATTTCCAGGCCGGTGTCGACCATAACAAGTCGACCATTCGCGAGCTTCTGCGCGAAGGCCAGGAAATCGTGGTGCAGGTCGACAAGGAAGAGCGTGGCAACAAGGGCGCCGCCCTGACCACGTTCATCTCGCTGGCCGGCCGCTACATGGTGCTGATGCCAAATTCGCCGAGCGCCGGTGGCGTTTCGCGCCGCATCGAGGGCGAAGACCGCGCCGCGTTGAAGGAAGCGCTGGACAAGCTCGACATTCCCGACGACATGGGCGTGATCATCCGCACCGCCGGCGTGGGCCGCGATGCCGAAGAACTGCAGTGGGATCTGGACTATCTGCTGCAGACCTGGAAGGCAATTGCCGAAGCTGCGCTGAGCAAGCCGGCCGCGTTCCTGATCTACCAGGAATCGCGCCTGATCATCCGCGCCCTGCGCGACTACCTGCGCGCCGATGTCGGCGAGATCCTGGTCGATACCCCGGAGCTGTACGCCGACGCCCAGGAGTTCATGAAGCAGGTGATGCCGCAGAGCCTGCGCAAGCTCAAGCACTACACCGACGATATCCCGCTGTTCAATCGCTTCCAGATCGAATCGCAGATCGAAGGCGCCTATGAGCGCAACGTGCGCCTGCCCTCGGGCGGCTCGATCGTGGTGGACCAGACCGAAGCGCTGACCGCCGTGGACGTGAACTCCTCGCGCGCCACCAAGGGGAGCGATATCGAAGAAACCGCGTTCCAGACCAATCTGGAAGCGGCAGAAGAAGTCGCACGCCAGCTGCGCCTGCGCGACCTGGGCGGCCTGGTGGTCATCGACTTCATCGACATGGCCTCGTCCAAGCACCAGCGCGAAGTCGAAAACAGGTTGCAGAACGCGCTCAAGTACGACCGTGCGCGCGTGCAGTTGGGCCGCATCTCGCGTTTCGGCCTGATGGAAATGAGCCGTCAACGGCTACGTCCGAGCCTGGGCGAATCCAGCCAGATCGTCTGCCCGCGTTGCGACGGCCACGGCCGCATGCGCAGCGTCGAGTCGCTGTCGCTGTCGATCATCCGCGTGGCCGAAGAGCACGCCATGAAGGAAAACACCGGGCAGGTGCTGGTCCAGGCGCCGGTAGAAATCGCCAACTACCTGCTCAACGAAAAGCGTAGCGCACTGCGTGAAATCGAGCAGCGCCATGAGTCGCCGATCATCATCGTCGCCGACGAGCAGCTGCACACCCCGCACTACGAAGTCACGCGCCTGCGCGAGAACGAGCTGGGCGAAGAGAGCGGCAAGCCGAGCTACCAGCGCGGCACCCCGCGCAAGCTGCCGGTGCATGCACTGACCAAGGCGCAGTTGAATATTCCTGCCGCTCCGGCGGTCACGTCGATCAAGCCGAGCCAACCGGCACCGGTGCGCGAAGAGGCCCCTGCCCCGGTCGCGCCCGTCGCTGCTCCGGCGCCGGTGGTGACCGTGCCCATTCCGGCACCGGTCACTGGCGTGGTGGGTTGGCTGAAGCGGATCTTCGGCGGCGTCGAGCCAATTGCCCCGGCCCCAGAGTCGACCCCGCGTCCGCGCCAGAACGATGCCGGCCGCAATAACCGTAGCGAGCGCGGCGAGCGTGGCGGTCAGCGCCGCGATGGTCGCGATGCCCGCAATGGTGGCAACCAGCAACGTGGCAATGGCGGCAATGGCAACGGCGCCAACAAGGAACGCCGTGACGAGCGTCGTCAGCCTGCCAACGCCCAGGGCGCGCAGAATGGCGCACAGGCGCAGCAGCAGGTGCAGGTGCCCAAGCCGCCGCGCAGCGAAGCGCAGGCGCCAAAGCCGCAGCAGCAGAAGCCCAAGCCGCAGAATCAGAGCCCGCGTCCGCCACGTGGGCCTGCACAGCAGGATGGCGCGCCGGCCGAGCGTCAGCCGCGTCCGGCACGCCAGGATGAAGGCACGGCAGCGGCGCAGACCCTGACCCCCACTGCCGCAACGGCAACCACGTCGAGCGTGGTGTCCGCCATTGCCGATGCCGCTGCCGCTGCACCCACCAATGCGCAGACCAACGCGAATGAAGCGGTCCAGGCGCATCCGGTCGATGTCACCGTGATCGAATCCACCGCTGATCGCGGTGCCGACGCGAATGCGGCTGCACCGGCTCCGGATGCCGCAGGCGACGATGCAGCCAATGGGGAAGGCGGAAGCCGCCGTCGCCGCGGCCGTCGTGGTGGCCGTCGTCGTCGTCGTGGCGCTGGTGCCAACGGAGAAGGTGGTGCCAGCGTCGATGGTCTGGACGGCGACGATCTGGACAGCGATGCCGACAACGATCTCGATGGCGACAGCGAAGGTGACGACGCTGGGATGCAGGCGCATGCTTCGGCCGCACCACGCGCCGGCCAGCCGGAATTCGACTTCGACGACGAAGCACCGGCACCCGCAGTGCGCGCCAAGCCAGAACCCGCTGCCCAGGCAACCGCCAAGGCACGTCCGGTTCCCAAGGAGCGTGCAGAGCCACAGATCGGCAGCGATACAGCCTCGACCACCGCGCCGGTTTCCAATACCGTGCCGGCATCGCAGCCGTCAGCAACACCCGTTGCCAACGCTGACACCGCCCGCGAGCGCCCTGCTGCGCCCGTCGCGGCTACGGACGCAACTGCCAAACCCGCGCCGGCTGCCACAGCGCCGACGGTTGCCGGCACCGATGGTGCGGCAGCGCAGGCTGCGGAACAGCGCCCCGTAACGGTCGCTCAGCAGGCATCCGCCACCCCGGCACCGATTGCCGCTCCCGCACCAGTGGTATCCACTCCGGCAGCTGCAGTGGCTCCCGCCGCCGGGGCGGCACCGACGGCACCGGTGGCGGCTGCCGTGGCTCCGGCACCGGCTGTTGCATCGCCTGTGACCAGCAATGCGGCGACAAGCAGCCAGCAGCAGCCTTCGGCGCCGGCAACTGCAGCTGCGCCTGCCGCTGCCCAGGCCGCGAAGCCCGACCAACAGCAACCCGCTGCGTCGGCGGACGTTGAAACACCTCCGGTGCAAGCCACTCTGGTGCAGCCGGCACGTGGAACGCCTGCTGAGGACCTCTCGGCACCTGCGGCAGCTTCCCCGGCGTCGCAGGCCGCAGTGGTCACGGTGACGTCGCCGCACGCCGAGCAGTCTGCTTCGCAGACGCCATCTTCCGAGGTGGCAATGACCTCTACCTCGACGGTTGTGCAGGCAAGCCCGAGTGCAGACACCGCGCCCGTGCGCAAGCCGTATGCTCCGGTGCAGACCACCATGCTCGATGCGCTGAGCCCGAACGATGCTGCGCCAGCGGCCTCCTCTGCCAGCAAGCCTCCGGCAGCAGCCCCTGCAGCAGCGCAGGAATCGCAGGCAGACAAGCCCAAGCCGACGGTGATTGTGTCCGAAGCAGTCAAGCCAGTTGCTCCATCGGCCGAAGCCGACCAGGCGCAGGGGGACGACAGCAGCAAGCCGCGTGGCGATCACTGATCGCCAAGTGGCTGGCCTGGTTGGATAGCAGGCCATGTCAACATCGAAAACAGCGGCCTTCGGGCCGCTGTTTTTTATGCGCCACCTGCACTAACGCGAAGCCGCATCCGCCGGCTGCAATCCCGGCGAGGCATCTGCGCTCCACGTTGGGGTTCAGCCGACATACGTGTAAAAATGACTCGCAGAATCCGATTTCTTTTTTGAAGACATGAGGTTACCGGATAAAACGGCGCTTCCATCGGCTCATCCACTACCTCGTCCTTGTTGAGGTTCGGCACGCTGCAACTGTCTTGCGGGGAGTGTGCGAGACCGGTCGGTCACCGGGTGGGTAATAGACGGATGCCGCCGCCCCATGTAGCGGCGGTCATGAGGGTCGGCAGGGATTAACGACGCCCTGCCGACCCTCATGCCGGGCTACTGCTGCCCGTGCGCCACGTGGCAGGCCCGGCCTATAGCACCGCGCATCGCCTGGCCGTGCTTGGGCGCGTAGCGCGCCCAAGCACGCTCCGGTGGCGTCATGGACGTCTCGACGCTCATCCGGTTTGATCCATCGTCACCAACTCAAGGGTGGGCGACCCAAGGCATCCAGGCGTTCTGCATCTTCAAGTATCGCAGCAGTTGTGCGCGGCGAAATTGGCTGTGCGTCATCCAGTGCATAGGCCTGCCGCGCAGCATCGGCGGCTAGAGCCTCACGCGTCCGCGGTGAGTGCTCTTGCAGCCTTTGACGCGTGCTCTGGGCCAGATCGGGCGCGATGACTGGCATCGAGGGAAAGGCGTATTGGGGCGCACGCTTGGCCTGGTTGAAAAGCAAGGCCTCCTCTAATTGGCGTGCATACGCATGGTTCGCAGTTTGCGGGTCCTCGATCTCGGTCTTGTATGCGTTCGCCTTATTCAGCGCTGCGCTCGCGGCAGGCTTGTCGAACTTTTCAACTACGGTGGTGGTCGTTCCGTACGTTTCGGCCCAGCGCGAATCCCTTAGTAGCGTGGCTGGACCGTCGCACCACGAGTCAAGGACCACCGCAGATTTCTTCGCTTCTGCCGCGCCTGGCGGCTGGTAAAGCGCGTAAACGTGGGGCACGCTGCATTCACGTACGGTCATCATCTGCCCGCCATCCTCCATGCGGACTGCATGTTGGCGGGCATTGATCGCTGCGTTATGGTCACAGTTGCCAGCCCCAACAGCTAGCCCGCTGCCTGCCTCATCTCGATACATGGCATAAGCCACGTCAGTGTAGATGGCGCTCCGTCCGTTGCTGAGCCGCAGATCGCTATCGACATTGCCTCGCCCACGGTGCAAGGCGAGTCGTGTCTCGTGCACCGTCTCTGTAGCATCGGCAAGGCGTTGACGGTCGCTCGCGTCTTCGATGGGTCTGCCGTTGAGTCGCATACCAAGCTGGTAGGCCGCCTGCTGAACTTCGTGCGGCTGTAGGGTCGGCTGCCGGAAGCGACCCCGCCTTGTTCCCGAAGAGCCGATTGCCACCAAGCCATGCAGGCTGGGTGACATGGGCGCCTCGGGGGATGAAGGCGTAGAGGGCGTGGTCTGCTCTGTGGTGTGAGTTAAATAATGCTCAGGTTCACCCGCTACGGGTGAACCCACTACGCTCGGCTTTGAAGTGCATAGCCCCATCTTGATCTCCTGCAGTGACTGTAGAAGCAAGTTTGGCGGTGAGCACTTCGCTTCGCTTCGCCTCACCGAAACCCTGGCTGGGATGGCGAAGCATGACGCGGGGGATGACCGACCCTCATGACCGCCGCTACATGGGGCGGCGGCATCCGTCTATTACCCACCCGGTGACCGACCGGTCTCGCACACTCCCCGCAAGACAGTTGCAGCGTGCCGAACCTCGAAAGGGACGAGGTAGTGGATGAGCCGATGGAAGCGCCGTTTTATCCGGTAACCTCATGTCTTCAAAAAAGAAATCGGATTCTGCGAGTCATTTTTACACGTATGTCGGCTGAACCCCACGTTCTTCCAACACGGCGGTCAAAGTGTGCCGCTCGTGCCTAGCGGTTGTAAAAAACCTTCGACCAGGAATTGCGACGACGCCAGAACTTGCCGGCACATGACGACCATCGTTGCGGAAAGCTCCCTGTGCGAGGCTTGTATTCATGCTCATTGCATGGGACCTCAGGGCGCACGCCGCCAGGTTCTAACGTAGTGCGCGCCTCTAGCAGGCCAGACTAATTCGCGCACGCATGCGTGTGCGCAATCCAGCTGCGGCTGCCGAAGGGCAAGACACGTCGTTTCTCAGCGCGCGATGAGTCTTCTCTACGCGATGTTGTTCGCCCTGGCCTCGCAATGCAGCGCAGCCAATGCGGCGCACTCAAGGCAACGGTTCACAGCACTCTGGAGGGATCGGTCAGACCGTATTGATTGGCTAGCCGTGCCAGCGCAATGTTGTCCTGGATGCCGACCTTCTCAAACAGGCGTGCCTTGTGCGTGTTGATGGTCTTGGCGCTGAGGTTCAGGCGCTTGGCGATGTCTTCCTGGCGCAGCCCCTGGGTCAGCAGTAACGCCACTTCCAGCTCGCGGGGCGACAATGCATCGAACGGTGAACCGCCACCTTCCAGATTGGACAGAGCCAGGTTCTGCGCGATCGTGTTGCCGAGATAACGCCGCCCCAATGCGACTTCACGCACCGCGCGCAGCAACTCGTGCGCGTCACCGCCCTTGCCCACATAGCCGGAGGCGCCTGCCTCGAGCAAACGCTTGGGCAATGGGCCGTCTTCGAGCACGGAGACGATGATGACCCGCGTGCCGTAGTCGCCCTTGACGATGCGCTCGGTAATTTCCAGGCCGCTGACGCCGGGCAAATGCAGATCGCACAGCACGATGTCCGGTTTGAGTTGACGAATCTGCGGCAATGCAGCTTCGCCGCTCTCTGCTTCACCCACCACATCGACGTCCACTTCCTTGGACAGAATCATCTTCATGCCTGTACGCACGAGTGCATGATCGTCGATCAGAAAAACTCTGATGGTCATCCTTGTTGTCCTCGCTAGCGGCTGGCTGGTGCAGCCTATCTCCGTGAATAATTCAGGGCAAGCTCGATGCGACGTATTACGCTCAAGTTAGAGCGTTATGACGCGTCACTAGAGCATGCATGACGTGCGCATGGCGCGATGTCTCTAGGGAAGGTCTGATCAACTCACCGCAGATGCGCGACACTATCGCCTTATGTAGAGGATTCATCCATGCAGCTGACGTTCGGTGACGCTGAGGGCTTGGGCAAGCGTAAGCAGACCCGGCGCGAGATCTTTCTTGCCGAGATGGAGCAGGTTGTTCCGTGGCAGCAACTGCTTGCCCTGATCGCGCCGCACTATCCAGTGTCGGGGCGGCCAGGTCGGCAGCCGTACGCACTGGCGACGATGTTGCGGATT